>CAMWNY010000101.1 GCA_947175775.1 uncultured Lachnospiraceae bacterium
GTATTGGTTTTAATGCCTGTCGCTTTCGCAAAATTCTCGTCGAACGTCACCGCAAATATCCTGTTATATAGAACAACAAAAACCGCCACAACAATCACCGACATGATGACGCACAACCACACCTCCGCCTTCGTCAGCGTTAAAATCGACGTTGAACCAAACAGCGTACTGCACACATCGCCCGAAATATTTGCAGACGTCGAAAAAAGATGCATAACCAAATATCCAATCGCAAGCGAACCTACGGAAAGCATTGCAATTGCCGCATCTCCATGTATCTTGGGATTTTGACCTGTCCGAAGTATCAAAACCGCCGCGGCAATCGTTACCGGCATTACAATAACAGACGTGCTTGTAAGGTCAAAGATTGTGCCGATTGCAAGCGCCCCAAACGCCACATGCGAAAGCCCGTCGCCAATATAAGAAAACCGTTTCAGCACAAGCGTAACGCCAAGCAGCGATGAACACAGCGCAATCAGAGTCCCCACAATCAACGCATAGCGCACAAACGGATAGGACAAATAAAACTGTAACGTTTCAATCATCGCACACTTCCCCCTATATCCTTCCAAAAATCGCTCTTTACATACTCCTTGGGAGTCCCGATAAACGACCGCTCCTTCTCCACATGCAGCACATGGCTTGCATATTTCACCGCAGCATGAATATCATGACTTACCATAATAATCGTAAGACCCTCATTGTTTAACGCCTTAATTAACTGATAAAATTCCACCGTTACCTTCGGGTCTAATCCGGTCACAGGCTCGTCCAGCACCAAAAGCTTTGAAGACGCACAAAGCGCCCTTGCAAGCAGAACCCTCTGCTGCTGCCCGCCGGAAAGATTGCGGTAGCACTCCTTTTTCAACTCCCAAATATCCATGCGGCGCATATTCTTTTCCGCCAGCTTTTTCTCTTCCTTTCCAAAAAAAGCACGTCTGCCGCATTTCGAAAGTGTACCGGAAAGGACAATTTCCCATACCGATGCAGGAAAATCCTTCTGCACAAACGTCTGCTGCGGAAGATAACCAATCTCGTACCGCTCCAGTCCTCCACCGTATGTTATACTGCCGTTCATCAGCGGCGTAAGACCTAACAGCGTTTTCATAAGCGTACTTTTTCCTGCCCCGTTTTCGCCGAGAATGCAAAGATAATCCCCGCGGCATACTTCGAAACTGATGTTCTCCGCTACGGGAATCCCTTCATACCCAAGTACCAGCTTCTCACATTTTATAAAAGACATTTCACGTCTCCATTCCTACTAAAATTCTGAATCCTCTAAACTGTAATCCGAATCAAACAGCGCCTTTTCCAGTGCAATCACGTCTTCACTGTTCGGCGTATAAACATTTTCCACCAGCTCTATCCGAATGGAAATCGTCTGCGCCGCTTCATACTCCACACTTCCTATGCTTTCCCGAAGCGCGTCGCGCAAAACCTCCGTCATATCTTCAAGCATCTCCTCCTGTGCGGGCGTCTCCTCCATTGCCTCCCATGCTTCCGGAAGACTTGCAATATTATTGTTATAGACAGTGAGCGCAGGCTCAAATACCTTCATGCGTTCATATGTAATTTCCACAACATAAGAGCCGTCCTCCTGCTTTTTTGCCTCGCCGACCGTGTATTTCGCTTTCCCGTAAATTTCCTTAAACAGACTGCGGAAATCCGCCTCCAATGTCTCTGACATACTCAGCTTTTCCGTAAAAAATGTCATTTCGGAATTGATGCCGCGCTCATACAGTGCGGCAGCCTCCTCACTCGTTCCAAGCTTCATCTCCACATAGGCTGCCGAATCTCCCTTGTACGATAAATCAAGCATTGCCTGCAGATACGCCCGCGCATCAAGCTTCGCGCCGCACGCCGCAAGCAGACCGCATAATATAACACAACTTACCACTATGCTGATTTTCTTTATTTGTCTCATTCTAAACCACTCCCATTCTTATCAAGACCCTCTATCAGTATATAGAAGAGTTTCCCTCACGTCAAGGATTTAGCCAAGTTCCGCATCCATCATAACAATATCCTGGACCAGCGCCATCGTCCCAAGCGGCACGGTCTCCTCCGGCTCCAAAAGCAATGTAGATGCACTTGCAGTCAGCCGCTGCGTTTCCTTGGGGGCAATATTTTCCAGTCCGCTTTCCTGCCGCGGGCACGAACGCGCTGCACGTACCGCAGCAGCATTCTGCACAGGAACATGCCGGTTTCCCCGCACAATCCTCCAGCACCGCCTGATGTCCAATGTAACATATAGAATAATAGCCGTAATCCCGAACAACGCAGCCATAATTAAGAAAAAATATGACACACATGTCATTTCTGTAATACCCAAATCGAAACCTCCAAATTATTCTTCTTTATACGTGGAACGCACAATCTTATCCGCAAGCGTTCTCAAAGTCCGTATCTTTTCAATCTCTGCGCGTACCGCAGGCGCCGCTCCCTCTTCCATTCTGCATAAATCGGCATCAATGCTGTCAAACATCACTTCAACTTCTGCACGCGGCACACCGTCGTCCATAAAATACCGCGCATACTCTGTCACGCGCACAACAATCTCATGGTACATGCGCAGCGTAATAAGCTCTCTGTCAGGATTTTCGTCATTCAATGCCTTGAGCTGCGATAAACTATTCCAGTATCTCCCGTAAATCCCCTCATCCGTACCGTCAATCTGTGCCGCAATCATTTTCTTGTAAAAGCCGCCAATCTCCACATAAAGCCTGCATCTTCCATATGCAAGGCTGCGCTCACTGTTCCCCTCGTAGCCGGAAAGCGCCGCTTCGTACCAGCCAAGCGCACGCGTTTTGCGGTTTTCCTCATGAGAATAATAATACCAGTAAGCATTGCCTGTCTCATAACAAAAGTCTGCATATTCCAAAGGATTTTGTGATTCGAACACCTTTAAATATTCCTTTGCGCTCATATTCATTTTAATCAGGAACTCCTCTTCGTCCGTATCAAAAATCCCATCATCCACCACTCTGTCATAATATGCATGATACGCATCCCCTTGCGCCGCGTCAAGCGCTATCGCTTCCATGTATAATCGGCATGCATCAAGCGTATCCGCCGTCCGTCCTGCTGCCGCAACCAATGTCATATAATCGTCCCTGATTTTTTCATTTGCCGCCGCCCGAACTCCTATCCCGCACACGGCGCAAACGAAACATAAAAAAAGCGCCGCCGCAAATCCGCCAAGCTTTTTTTTGCACTGTATCTGTGTTTTGGTCTCCAAATCTCTGTAATGCTTAAGTGCATACATCAGTTCGCTTGCAGACTGGTACCGGTCCGCCGGATTTTTCCGCGTACACTTCAAAATCACTTTCTCCAAACCGCTCGAAAGTGCAGAATTCCATTGGCGAATCGGATACATCTCATAAGGCGGCTCAGAAGGATTATGTCCCGTCAGCAAATGGTACATTGTTGCACCAAGACAGTAAATATCCGTCCTTGCATCGCTCTGCCCCATTCCTCCGAACTGTTCCGGAGCCGCATATCCCTGCGTGCCCAAACAGGTTGTATCTCCTGTATTTTGCTTCTTAAACTCCCGCGCTGTTCCAAAGTCAATCAAAACAACATTTCCGTCGGATTTCAGCATCACGTTCGACGGCTTCATATCCCTATAGATAATCGGATTGGGACGTTCATGGAGATACCGCAGCACATCGCAAAGCTGCACCGCCCAATCCACGATGTCCTCCTGCGGATAAGCGCCGTTTTCTTCTATCAGTTTTTCAAGGGTATTCCCCTCAATATAATCCATAACAATCAGGAAATTCTCATCGGAATCGATGACATCGACAATACTTGGAAGATTTTTATGACTTAATTTTTTGAGCATATCCGTCTCCAGAATCAAGCTCTGTTTTAGAATATCGAAATCGCGGCGGAAGGACTTTCGCACCTCCTTAATTGCCCACGGCTTATTCGCCTTCTCATTTATGGCAAGATAGACCGTACTCATTCCCCCGTGCCCGATTTCGTCCAAAATCTTATATTTTCCGTCAATCACGGAACCAATTTTCAACATAAAATGCCCAAAACTCCTTAACTGCCCGCTGCCTTTAAAAGAATAGCGGAAATGTTATCCCGCTCCATGCGGTTTTTATTCTGTTCAATTAAATATTTCAGCTGTCCGTCCATAACACGCGAATTCTCCTGTCTGCAATCCGCATGCCACGAAATGCCGTTTAATGCCAAATGACAATAATCGTACATCTCCCGCTCTGACAGCTCATGGCGAAAACCGTCAGAACAGAGCAAAAAACTGTCCCCAAAATGATAACTGCCGCTAATAAAATCCGGCGCCACATGACGAACCGTCCCGATACATTGTAGCAGCACATTCCTCCGGGCATCATTTTTTGCCTGCTCCGGCGTCATATGACCCAATGCAACCTCGCGTGCTGTGTAGGTCTGATCTGCTGTCAGTAAATTCATTTTATGTCCGGTATCCGTCATATGATACACCCGGCAGTCTCCAACGTGAGATATGTAAAAGCTGCCCTGAAATAAAAGCAGCACAGTAAGCGTTGTTCCCATTGTGGTCCTGCGCTCTTTGCTGTAATCCAATATCCGTGCGTTGCAGTCATTTGCAAGCGTATCCCAGCTTTCCCGAAGCCGCAAAACATCCGGCACGCCGCCGCTGCTGCCAAGCGCCGCGGGAAACTCCTTTAAAAACCACTGTTCATATGCACGCACTACCACGGCGCTTGCGATTTCACCCTGAGTCAAACCGCCCATTCCGTCGCATAGCACCGCTACGGCAGCCTCCCCATACGGCGTATTTGCAACCTTAACGGTCAGACTATCCTGATTAACACGCTTTTCAATCCCTGCATCTGTTTGCGCTGCCACTGTATAATACAGCTTCATTGCATCTTCGTCCTCTCTGTTGCCAACTACACTTCCTCTAAGAATTCAAATACTTCGTCAGCAAGCTGCAGCAAACTTCCTGCTTCTAGCTTTACCGGTTTCTCAGGCTCAAGCTTTTTTCCATTAACAAAGGTATGGTTTAGTGAGCCTTTATCTTTTACATAGCAGCCATCCTTTTTGCATTCAATATTCGCATGGTTTCTGCTGATTGTAGGGTTATCGTCCACCACATAATCAACACACGCAGCATCTTTTCCAAGCTTAAAAAGTTCCTTGTCAATGGGAATTCTCTCACCTGTGCGCTTCCGCAATAAATATACTTCCGGTGTTTTCTGCACGTTTGTCTGCTTCTGCGGTTTCCCGCAATCTTTCACGGCGCTGCCCTGCGTTATATCTTCGGCAGCAACCGGCTGTTTTGCTTCGCAGACAGCACCGGAATCTGTCTCCAGCTTCACTGCAAGCGCACAGGCAGATGCAATAATCCGGTCAATCAGCTCCTGCGCTTCCTCCCCCGCAACACCGTCTGAGAGAAAAAAACCTGCCTTCTCCGATATTTTCCATACTTGATACTTTTTGTCATCTTTTGTAAATTTTTCCGATTCGCCCACTTTGTATTTCATGCTGCCGTCACGCCTTCCTGGTTTGTAGCGTTTTCAATGGTACTACACGCGTTATCTCTGTGTCAATGGTACTTTTGTCCTATATTGATTAGTAAAATACATGCCCGCCAATCCGTATCCCGTTAATTCCGGGAATCGGCGTCCTGAAATAGACACATTGCCCGACATTCGTCACGCCGCTCATCGCCTCGTCCGCCGCCTGATAACAGCTTGCCGTCGCCCTGTCGTTTGCAAGCGCAAGCGCAAGATGTCCGTCGTTTACCGGTGAGAACTGCTTATTTTGGTAAATCACGCCAACAATCGTATTCGGATAGCGCGAACTAAGCACCCTGTTGATTACCACCGCGCCGACCGCCACCTGTCCGCTGTACGGCTCCCCTCCTGCCTCGCAGTAAATCAGGTTTGCGAGCAGCATACGGTCGCCTTCCTCAAATTTGACTTCCGAAATGTCGCGCCAGCTCGACTGCGCCGCAAGTCTTGACTTTGCAAGCTCCTCCTCGTACTGCTTCTGTAGCGCGGCAATGTCCTGTTCCTGCTCGTCAATCATGGATTCGAGCGCGTCGATGGTTTCCTCCGCGTCCGCAATCTGATCCGAATAGCTTGCCACGTTCTGCGAGGTCTTGCGCACAAGTTCCGCAACCTTGCTCTTTTCGACGTTTACCTCCTCCTGCAAAGTATGAAGGTCCTCCAGCTCCTGCGTGAGCTGCGCCTCTTTCTGCTCTACGTCCTTTCGGCTTTCCTCATATTTGCGCAGCATTTTTTGGTCGTACTGGTTAATCTGCTCAATGTAATCGCTCTTGTTTAAAAAATCCGCAAAATTATCGGAGTTAAAAAGAAAATTCAAATAACCGTAGCTTGCACCGCTCTCATACATCGTCTTGATGCGCAGCTTCATGTTTTCATACTGTTCCTGCTCAACGATTTTTGCCTGTTCGAGGTCTGCCTGTGCCTGCGTAATTTCCGCCTCTTTTGTGACGATGTCCGCCTCGATTCCCTCTAATTTTGTAGAGATTGCCGCCAAATCGTCATTGAGTGTGCCAAGCTCGCCCAAAAGGGAGTTTTTGGTTATTTGAAGGGAAGTCTTTCTGTCTTCCGTATTCTCTTTTGCATCTTCGGTTTTTTCCTTTTCCTCTTTCGCACGCTGTAAGCGCTCCAGTGTTGTCTCCGCGTGTACGGGCATAGCCGAAGAACCTGCAAGCGTTGTCGCCAAAACGATTGCAAGCACTGCGGACACTGCCCCTGTTACGGACTTTTTAAAAGCCGATTTTGTCATGTTCTAAACCATTCCCCAAACTCATAATTTTCATTTCTATTTTGTGCCGAAAATACGGTCTCCCGCGTCTCCCAATCCCGGCACGATGTAGCCGTGGTCATTGAGCTTCTCGTCAAGTGATCCAATGTAAAGATCCACGTCCGGGTGCTCGCGCTGCATGCGCTCTACGCCCTCCGGAGCTGCAATAATGCACATAAAATGAATACTTTTACAGCCCTTTTCTTTCAGCATTCTGATTGCTGCCGCCGAAGAACCTCCCGTCGCAAGCATCGGGTCCACGACAAAGACTTCTCTTTGGTCACAGTCCTCGGGCAGCTTGCAGTAATACTCGACCGGCTCCAAGGTTTCGGGGTCGCGGTAGAGTCCGATATGTCCTACTTTTGCAGTAGGGATTAATTGTAAGATACCGTCTACCATGCCAAGTCCTGCCCTCAAAATGGGCACAACCGCAAGTTTTTTTCCGGCAAGCTCTTTTACGGTTGTTGTGCAGATGGGCGTTTCGATTTCCACGTCCGCAAGCTTTAGTTCCCTTGTCGCCTCATAGCAGATAAGGTTTGCGATTTCGCCGATGGTCTGTCTAAAATCCTTTGTACCTGTTTCAGTCCGTCGGATCCTGCCGATTTTGTGCTGAATTAACGGGTGATCCATTACTACTGTTTTTGCCATGTAATCTCCATTCTGCCGCACCTTAAAATACAGGTGTCAGCGCATTTTTAATCTTCATCCAACTGTGCAACGCGTCTGATATGCTTTTCTTCATCAGAAAAGGGTGTGTTTAAAAAGGTTTCCACGATTTCAAGCGCAAGCAGCTCGCCTACATAAGCGCCGCCGAGTGCAAGCATGTTTGCGTCATTGTGCAGTCTTGTCATTTTTGCGGAAAGCGGTTCACTGCACAGTGCGCAGCGCACTCCTTTGATTTTGTTTGCAGCAATGGAAATGCCGATTCCGGATGTGCAAACCACAATTCCTTTCTCACACTCACCGCTTGCGACTGCCTTTGCCGCCGCTTTTCCGAATACGGGATAGTCGCAGGACTTGTTTTCATAACAGCCAAAGTCCTTATATGCGATATTATGCTCCTCAAGGTACTTAATTATTTTGTTTTTTAACTCCAGTCCGCCGTGGTCACTTCCTAATGCGATCATGTTTTGTCGCGCTCCTTTCCGTTTTTAAACCGTTGTTTTTATGATACTATAACACTTTCTTTCCCTTATATTGACAGAAAACCTAGAGCTTTATGCACCTGTGTCCTGCCGCCTTTAACAGCCTGTTCATAACCGT
>CAMWNY010000102.1 GCA_947175775.1 uncultured Lachnospiraceae bacterium
TTTTCTTTATCGGAATCGTCGAAAAATTCTTCCGTTGCAGAACCGCGTTTGGTATCTTCTGCTGTGTTTGTGTGGGAATCGGCTGAGGAGGAAGAGGCACTCATGTCCATTTCCGTGTATTCTGGTTCTATCGAAACCGCAGGCGATATTTTGTCGCTTATTAGTTCCTTTGCTTTATCAATTTTTTCAGGAACGTTAAGCTGTTCAAGTTTTTCCTTTGTCTTGTCAAGTGTTTCTATGACCTTTTCGCCGATTTTTTCTTTGGCGTTGTCAAGGTCAATGGGGATATGCGGGCGTACTTTTGAAGTTGTGTTGTTTGCGGAGTCGTCAAAGAAATCGTCGTCCAAATCCTCGTCAAAATCATCGAAATCGTCAAAATCATCAAAGTCATCCGCCGGAACGGAATTTTTCTTTTGAAGATAATAGTAAGTTCCTGCAGCAGCGGCTCCTGCCAGCGCACCCAATAATGCGAGCTTGCCTAATTTTTTTGCCATTGGTAATTCTCCTTTCATGTTGCAGTGGTGTATATGTTGTATATTCTCATGAATATGCCATGTATATACGATTTTATTTTAATACTATTTTATGGAAATGAAAAGAGATTATGTAAAAAAATCTTTTTTTGTATAAATCCGCGTTTTTGACGGCTTACGTTTTATAGGATTGTGTGTTATATTTAAAATATAAATCTTAACGGTTTTAATGAGAATTATGTGTTGGAGAAGCCAGTGCATCTAAGATTTTTATAAAATAACGGATATAGCGAAAATGGAGAATTTTTATGAATGAAAAAATGGAGTATGATGACTTTCTGATGCTCATAAAAGGAGCGGAGGCGGAAATTGTGGAAAAGAAATCAAGGTTTATAGCGACCGTAAGACCTGTGGCAGATGAGATTGCAGCAACGGTTTTTATTGAC
Organism: uncultured Lachnospiraceae bacterium; assembly: GCA_947175775.1. Taxonomy (GTDB): domain Bacteria; phylum Bacillota; class Clostridia; order Lachnospirales; family Lachnospiraceae; genus COE1. Next base: position 920 of record CAMWNY010000102.1, read on the forward strand.
GAAATGAAAAAGAAATATTATGATGCGAGGCATAACTGTTCTGCATTTGTAATAGGAAGCAAAGCAGAGCTTACGAGAAGCAGTGATGACGGAGAGCCAAGCGGTACTGCTGGAAGACCTATGTTGGAGGTGCTTTTAGGAAGTGGAATCAGAAACATTGCGGTGGTCGTGACAAGGTATTTTGGGGGGACGCTTTTGGGTACAGGTGGGTTAGTCAGAGCTTACTCGGGTGCGGTAAAGGAAGCTCTTGCGCTGTGTGAAACGGCGCGACAGCATTTTTGCGTCAAAATGGAGATTAAAACGGATTATAATGCTGTTGGGAAAATACAATATCTTCTTTCCAATGCAGGCATTAATGTGATTGACAGTACGTATGGGGTGGATGTGGAATTGACAGTTATCGTTCCGATAGAGGGGTATGACCGCTTGTGTAAAGGAATTACCGAGGCAACAGGAGCACGGGCAGGGCTTCGGGAAATTGAACGGATGTATTTTAGGATTTCACCATAAATACAAAAATACCGCAGAACCCTTGAGTTCTGCGGTATTTCCCACTATTCGGTTCGTCGGAGTGACAAGATTCGAACTTGCGGCCTCCACCTCCCTAAGAGTGAGCACAGAACCCCTTCAAATACTGATAAACAGTGGATTTCTAAGGCTTTATGAATAAGAGTTACCCCAATTTCTACCCCAATTGTATCAGAAATTCTTTATGACATTCGTTTGGGCGTGTGGGTATGAATTTATTTTGCAACAAGAAAGTGTGTTTGTCAACTGATATGGTTTATTTTGTAAAGTTTGGCTACGTGCCCTTTTGATAATTTTCTTGCAATAGAATTTGTCATAAGCTATACTGAAATAAACAGATTGTTGAAGAAATAAGAGATGAGAGTATGTGTCAGGCATTATTAGAGATTATGAAACCGGAAATTGAAAAGATTAAAGAAGCGGTTGAAGAAGAAACCATGAGCAAGGGAATTAGGGGTGCAGTTGTAGCTTTACGTGCTTGCGGTCAGGAAGATTCTGCTATAAAAAGGGCAATTATGGAAGCGTATAATATTTCTGCAAGCGAAGCGGAAAAATATATAGAGAATGACTGTGAGAAATTGTAAAAAATATAATAAAGGGATAGTGGCATGTGCAGACAAACTAAGATGCATCAAGGAATAAGAGGATATAAAAATTATGGTATTAATTTCCCGACACTTAAGAACTTGGATAAATAAATGGCGCTGAAAAGCAAGTAAAATCAGTGATTTTGGAATTGTTGGGCGTAAAATTTTGGGCGTTGATACGCCCAATTTACGCCCAAATTTTATAAAAAGTTTATGGATTAATGTGAGAAAATAAATTCCATAGTACATTATAATTTCTAGTCTTGCTATGTTGTTATAGATGAATACAAAGATTAATATTTTTATTGAAATATAAAGTGGAGCAAAAAGTCAGAGTTGCTTCATTTTTTTAATTGGGAAACAGATAGTTCGGACTAATAAGAGAATTTACTTCAATTTCGTGGATAGGGTTCTTTTATGTCTGTCAATCCTGCAAGATAGTCCATACTTGTGTTGAGAGCTAAAGCTATTCTTTTGCATTGTTCAAAAGTATAATAGCGTTTTCCGTTTTCAATTTTAGAATAATCACTTTGGTCTATACCAGTTAAGAGCTGCATTTTAATTTGTGTAAATCCTTTTTCTTTACGTAAATCTTTTAATCGAGACAATTTTTTCACCTCATTTTTGCAATATAGTTTTTATTGATTAAATATAGGATATGTAATTTGCAGTTATAGTTTAGAATTATTTGGCTGATAAGAAAATAATTCATATTATGTCATATTGACCTATTGACTTTAGGGTGAAATTGACCTAATATATATACGAGAAGAATATAGGCAGAAAAAAGCTAAAATGTTTATGTAGATAGGAAAACATGAGAAGAAAAAAGTCTTGATTGTGGTGGATTTATTATGTATAGAAAAGACAAATTGGAATGCCCATACTGTGGTTATAAGATACAAGTGTCATTAGTAATAGTATGGCGGGACGGAGAAAAAGGGACAGTAATAGATAAAATAAATAGCGATTTTATGCAGGAGTATAGAAGAAAGGATAAAAATAGTTAAGGCATGACCTGACAGGGTAACATGCAGATTCTTATATTGTTATGAGGCATTATGTTATTTTGAGTATATGAAACGTAAAAGAAGAAAGCTTTGTACTTGAAAAAACGATAGGTAAACGATACATTTTTTGGCAAATGTGAAGCAAACTTTATAAAGGAGGTAGTATGTCTGAGAAGAAATGAAAAATGTAGCATTTATCTTATACACTCTCTTTATTTTTCTTGGTGTGTTTTTATATTTGGTTTTCATGGAACTGCAAAAGATACTCGGGGGTGGTTTCCAACAGCTCTGCAAAAATACTGATTTCATAATCAGGAACAAAACGTGTTCCACGTTCTAATTTAATAATGGCAGTTTCAGTTATAAAGTCATATCCTTTCAATTGAGCCATGATAGATAATTTTTTCTGTGTAATTTTTTTCTTTTTGCGCAATTCCCGAATACGGATACCGCATACATTTTTTCGAGAGTCATTATACCAAAATGCTTTCATAAATATTTTATTCTCCAATAGAAAATGCTTAAAAAGCAGACTTTTGTAGATTATATGATTATTTTAAGATAAAATAATACTTAACAAGCATGTTTTTGTTGAATATAGAATTATTATGTGATAAAATAATGCTTAAGAAGCATGCATGGCTTATGGTAAAGAAAATATTTATGTAGAGAGGAGAGAGTATTGATGTTTGGAAAATCAGAATTAAAAGGCGGATTAGGTGGTGCGGCAGGCGGTGCAATTGCAGGATTTAATTTGGGAAAACATGTAGGTATCGTATTAGGTCCAGTTGGTGGTTTTAACGGTGGAGTAATATGTGCTGTTATTGGAGGGGTAGTAGGACTTTTAGGAGGAAGCAGAATCGGTCTTGAAATAGATCATAAGAAGTAAGTTTGCTTACTAGTATAACATACCGTGGACAAGTCCACACCCTAAGAAATTTATCAACGTCTGTAGAGGTGTTCCTGAGTCAGAAACTTATTGTTCGCTGTACTGTAATTATCGGTGAAGGAGGTGAAGAGCATGAATCCATTCTATCTAATGTTAGCAGGAATGAATTTACTCCTAGCATATGTTTTTGGTGATGACAAAAAAGATAAGTAATAAGATATAATAACGGGCAATAAGAATGATTTATCTTGTAACAACAAAAATCACATGATGCAGGTATTAAAAAATAAGAAGGTGGATATCAAAACTCCACCTTCTTATTTTCAGCTTATATGTTATTAATGGAGAATCCGAAATGTATTTGATAAGTGCGTATTTTTCCATGATGAATTGTTTAAAAAATAAGGTTTAAAACGTTGAATGTATTTCAATAAAAGATGGAAGAAAATGTTGAGACAAAAGGTAAGCAATTCCTTTAGGCAATGTATAAACTCTATAAAATGGCTAATATAATATCCTCCTGTTACAAATACACAGCGCATACACGGAGCTACAACATCAGCTCCAAAAGCGCAGAATACAGGAGGATTTTTTAATGGAAAAAGGAATGAAACTTTTGAAGCTCGTAGGAAAAGCAGCAGCCAGCGTCATCATATGGGCGGCGGGAAGGCTAGAAAGGAGGAAGTGATTATGGCGGCAGAAGTGGAAACAATGTTCTCAACAAGGGTAAAGCCGTGGCACGGGATAGGCACTGTCGTAGAGGAATGCCCTAACTCAAAGGAAGCAATCAAGCTTGCAGGGCTTGACTGGAAGGTTGAACAGAAGGATATTTATACAGAAAGCGGGATAGCGGTTTCCGGCTATAAAGCAAATGTCAGGGATACCGACCAAAGCATACTGGGAGTCGTCAGCGACCGCTATCAGGTAGTGCAGAATGAGGAAGCCTTTGCATTTACGGACACGCTATTAGGGGAAGGCGTGCGCTACGAAACGGCAGGCTCCTTACAGGGAGGTAGGCGCACGTTTATACTGGCGAAGCTTCCACAGCGGTTCATCATTGCGGGCGATGAGATAATGCCGTATTTTGTCATCATGAACTCGCATGATGCAGGCTGTTCCATAAAAGCAGCCATGACACCAATACGCGTCGTATGTCAGAATACACTCAACCTTGCGTTGCGCACCGCAAAACGCGTATGGATGACAAAACACACGTCCAACATCATGGACAGGATAGACGACGCACGCATAACACTGCAGTTTGCGGAGCAATACATGAAAGAAATGGGGAAAAGTGTGGACGAACTGTCACGGAAACGCCTGACGGACAAGAAGGTCATGGAATACATGTCCGAGTTCTTCCCCGTTACGCAGGACATGACGGACGCGCAGAGGAAAAACAACCTTATCCTGCTGAACGACATGAAGGCAAGGTATTTCGACGCGCCCGATTTGAAGGGAATGGACAGGAACGGTTACCGTTTTGTCAACGCGGTAGCCGATTTTGCAACCCACGCGGAACCCATACGTAGGACAAGGAATTACAGGGAAAACCTTTTCCTGAAGACGGTGGAAGGAAACCCACTCACAGATAAGGCATATCAGATGATGTGCGCGGCATGACGGAACAATGGCAGGAGGCAGCATACCAAACGGTATGAGCTTCCTGTTTTTCTGCCCGCTGGTTACATCAGAGGCATATAGCTGTTTGGAGCAGACGGGGCAGAGACAGGAAAAAATAAAACACATAAATGCGTATATGCATGGAAGGGAGAACGGATGTATCAGAAAACACCAACAGCAGGAATGAGCAATGAGGAATGGCTTGCACTCCGCAAGACAGGCATAGGCGGTTCCGACGCGGGAACGGTCTGTGGACTGAACCCCTACAGCAGCCCCATGAAACTGTACTGTGACAAGATAAGCAGCGAAACGGAGCAGTTGGATAACGAAGCCGTCCGACAGGGGCACGACCTTGAGGAGTATGTCGCGCAGCGCTTTGCGGAGGCGACGGGATTAAAGGTAAGACGCTCCAATTATATGTACCGGAGCGTAGAGCACCCGTTCATGATAGCGGACGTTGACAGGCTCATCGTCGGGGAGGACGCAGGCTTGGAGTGCAAGACGGCAAGCGCATACAATGCGGACAAATGGAAGGACGGCGACATTCCGCTCCATTATGTCCTGCAGTGCTGTCATTACATGGCTGTGACGGGGAAACGGACATGGTATATTGCGGCGGTAATCCTCGGGCAGAAGTTCGTATACAGGAAGCTTGAGTGGGACGACGAACTCATTGCCCGCCTGATTGAAGCGGAAAAGGATTTTTGGGAGAACCACGTCATGGCGAAGGCAATGCCCGCGCCCGACGGTTCGGAAGCGTGCGACAGGTTCCTGAACGGGTATTTTGGCTTGGCAAGGAAGGGCAGCGCCATAAGCCTGAACGGTTTTGACGAAAAGCTCAGCCGCAGGGCGGAAATCGTTGAGGAGATAGGCAGGCTTCAGAAAGAGCAGAGCCTCATAGAGCAGGAGGTAAAGCTTTACATGAAGGACAACGAGTTTGCGGCAAGCGGCAGGTACAGGGTGTCGTGGAGCAGCGTGGAAACGACAAGGCTAGACACAAAGCGCATCAGGGAGGAACAGCCGCAGATTTACAGGGATTACGCAAACAGGTCCGTATCGCGCAGGTTTCAGGTAAAAGCGGCGTGACGGGCAAAATATGCCAAAACAGGCAGGAAACGGAGGAAAGCATGGAAGGATACAGTGTGAGAGAACATTTCATGGACAGGATTTACGGGGAATATCAGGAATACAAAGCTTCTGTATTGAGCTGTCCGAATGCGGAGATTTTCGGAAGGTGCTACGAGATTGACGTTATGGTGAATTTCTATGAGATTTTGGTGGATATTGTGGACAGTCTTGCCGAACGTACAATAACGGCGCTTCTGCAGCGGAAGAACATCTTGACGGAATTGTATAATGCGTGGCTCAAAAAGGATGACTGCAATTACAGGGAAATGGAAAGCCATGTAAAAGACGAGGCTGAAAACATGACAGAAAAATTTACAATTATACAGAAAGGGGAAAGTCATGGAAAAAAATGCGGCTGTGGTAAGGCTGCTGAATGCGGATGAGATAGAATGCCGCGTTGCAACAGCCAGTGAAAAAGGGGTGAGTCTTCTGCTCTACAAGGACGCGAGGGTTGACCAGAAGATACTCGACGAGACGTTCGGTGCGTTCGGGTGGAAAAGGAGCCACCAGTGCATAGACGGGAACTTATACTGTACAGTGGAAATCCGCGACAAACAAACCGGGGAATGGATTGCAAAACAGGATGTTGGAACCACGGGATATTCCGAAAAGGAAAAATCACAGGCGTCGGACAGCTTCAAGCGTGCCTGCTTCAACTGGGGAATCGGAAGGGAGCTTTATACGGCTCCCTTTATTTGGATTCCCGCAGACAGGACGGAAATCAGGAAAAAGGGTGACCGTTATTACTGTAATGAGGAATTTTCGGTTACATCTATTGAATATGGCAACGCGAGGGAGATAACGGGGCTTGTCATTGTGAACAATAAAGGGAAACAGGTGTACCAGCTTATGGCAAAGGGAGAGACTGGAGAAACACAGGAAAAAGGCTCGCTTTCCAAAAAGCAGATGGACGGTCTTAAAACAGAGCTGCAGCGTACGGGCGTTGCAATGGAAACGGTTCAGGAACGGTATCAGATCAGCGACCCGACGCAGATGTCGGCGGAACTGTACGACAGGGTAATGCTTGCACTGGCGAAAACAAAGTCAGCCAAAGCGGCGTAAAAGGAGGGTGATACATGGGAATAGAAAGTTTTGCAGAAAAGGTAAAGGAAAATGTAAAGAGAAAGCTTGGAAAGGACTGCGACGTTACGGTGCGGAAAGTGGGAAAAAATAACGGGGGAAGCTGTACGGGACTGTGCGTGACGGAGGACGGGGCATCACTGTCGCCGCTGATATACATAGACAGCCATAATGAAATCTATAAAAAATGAATCACAAAACCAGCTCGTACTGCGGAATAAGTGGCTGAAACATAAAGCCAGATAAGAACTGAGGTTAACATGAGTCGGTTACTGG
>CAMWNY010000103.1 GCA_947175775.1 uncultured Lachnospiraceae bacterium
CGTCAATCGTCATCGTGTCCGGCGTGTAGGTTTGAATTTTAACACAGTCCGCACACGCCTCCTTCGCCGCACAGATCATCTCCAGGGCGCGCTCAATGCTCCCCGCGTGGTTTGCCGACATCTCCGCGATAATATACGCCGGAGCGCCGTCCCCTACCGTTCTTCCATTGATGTTGATTGTCGTTCCCATCCTTACACCACACCTTTCCAAAATCCAAAGCCTTTCCGCCTTTTCATCGCTTAACGCTGCCGTCCCCCGTTCTCTCCATACAAAATCCGGTACTTCATCTCCGCAATCTCCCAGTCTTCGGGCGTATCTATATCCTGCACCGTCATCTCATCCTGCACAAACGGCACGACGTTTTCCATCCATATCGCTTTCTGCTTTTGAAAGCTCGCGACATTCAGACAGTAAAACTGCCCACAGTCATGGTAAAGCGGCTCCAAGTCCTGTGAACGCATATTCATACATTCTTTCCATTTCGGTACAATTCTGCCGTCCTCAATCACCACACCGCGCTGCGGCGGAAACGAGAACTTCACAACAGGAATGACGCAGTCTGCCTGCTCCTCGTCCAACAAAAGCATCGCCGTCCGAATTGCCTTTGCCGTCACAAACGGCGCCGTCGGATACAGACAGCATGCCCTGTCAAAATGCATACCCATACCCCCGTACACATTCAGCACCTCGTCCACCACATCCGCCGTCGTCGCAAAATCATTCGCCGTCTTTTCACTGCGCAAAAAAGGAACCTTCGCCCCCGCCCGCTTTGCCGCGTTGGCAATTTCCTCATCGTCTGTGGAAACCATGACCTCATGAAACATATCCGCCGCAAGCGCCGCCTCAATGCTGTATTCCAAAATCGGTCTGCCCAAAAACGGCTTGATATTTTTACGCGGAATACGCTTACTGCCTCCCCGCGCCGTTATGATTGCGATGCTTTTCATCTCAAATACCTCCAATAAACCCCAAAAGTACAAGGACAGCCTACACCACCCTTGTACTCCTACTCGCCGCACGCCCCGTGCGCCGCTTTAGCGGCATATTGCAATGTAAAAAACTTTCATATATGGTTTATCACATTTTACACGGGCTGTGCATAATATGCAACAATCTTTTTCACCGCCGCAATCACGTCCGCCACATCGCCGTCCGTAAGCGAATAGTAGAGCGGCAGGCTCAGCATCTCATTGTAAAGCTTTTCCGCATTCGGACAAAGCCCTTTCTCATACCCAAGCTTTTCATAATACGGGTGCCAGTAAACCGGAATATAATGCACATTGCAGGCAATATTCTCCGCCCCAAGCGCCTCAAAAAAGCCCTTCCGGTCAATCGAGAGCCGCTCCGGCACAATGCGCAGGATATATAAGTGCCGCACCGTGTCCGACTCCGCAATTTCCTCCTGCACAAACAATTCCGGCATACTGCGAAACGCCGCATTGTACTGCTCCACAATCTCCCGGCGCCGCTTTGCAAAAAGCGCAAGCTTGTCAAGCTGGCTTAAAATCAACGCACACTGCATATCCGTAATCCGGTAATTATATCCCAAATCAATCTGCTCGTGATACCACGGTCCATGACTTTGCTTCTGATAAAAACGCGCATCCTTTGTAATTCCATGCGAACGGTATAATAACAGCTTTTCATACAAATCCTCACGGTTTGTCAGCACCGCGCCGCCCTCGCCGCCCGTCACGGTCTTAACCGGATGAAAGCTGAACGTCGTCATATCCGCAATGCTGCCGACAGGCGTTTTGTTATATTTTGTGCCTATCGAATGTGCGCCGTCCTCAATCAGAACAATACCCTTTTCCTGACATAATTTTAACAAAGGCGCAAGCTCCACCGCCTGCCCTGTAAAGTCAACGGCAACCACCGCCTTTGTCTTGTCCGTAATCTTCTCAGCGACACATTCAGGACTAATATTATAAGTTCTCGGATTAATATCCGCAAACACGGGCTTTGCACCGCAGTAAAGCGCGCAGTTTGCCGATGCCGCAAACGTAATCGGCGTGGTAATCAGCTCGTCGCCCTCCCCCACGCCTGCCGCAAGCGCCGCAATGTGCAGAGCCGCCGTACCGTTACTGCACACGACCGCATACTTTGCGCCCGTGAGCGCACAAAGCCGCTCTTCAAGCTCCGTAATCTTCGGACCGCACGTGAGATAATCACTCACAAGCACTTCTGACACGGCTTTCACATCCGCTTCATCTATATACTGATGCCCATAAAACAATTTCGTTTCCCTGACGGGAGTACCGCCCTCTATCGCCGGTTTTTCCATATCCGTCCCTATCCTTTCCGCATTCGTGCGCCAAAAGAACACCGTCCTTTTGATGTGAATTTTTTCACATTATTCATGCAGGTCTGTCTTTAGCAGCTCCCGAATCTGCTCCACCGTAAGCCACTCCGTATTATTCCCCGACGAATAATAAAACCCGTCCGCAACCTTCTTGCCGCTCGGATTCGGACGCTTTGACTCCTGCCAAAACATCTGCGGATAAATGATAAAGTGCTTGTCGTACTCATATGTCGTCATCGAATCCTCCGCCGTGACCATCACCTCATGCAGCTTTTCGCCCGGACGAATCCCCGTCTCAATCGTCTTAATGCCGGGAGCCATCGCCTCCGCAAGGTCCGTCACTTTAAACGACGGAATTTTGCTGATAAACGTCTCTCCGCCCTTTGCCTCCTCAAGCGCCTTAATCACAAGCTCAATTCCCTCCGTAAGGCTAATCCAAAAGCGCGTCATCCGATAATCCGTAATCGGCAGCTCTTTTGCCCCTTCGTCAATCAACTGCTGGAAAAACGGAATAACCGAGCCGCGGCTTCCCGCCACATTTCCGTAACGCACAATGGAAAAATTCAGGTCCTTATCACCACAGTACGCATTTGCCGCGATAAAGAGCTTGTCCGACACAAGCTTTGTGCCGCCGTATAGATTCACGGGATTAACCGCCTTGTCCGTCGAAAGGGCAACCACTTTTTTAATGCCCATGTTGAGCGCCGCGTCAATCACATTCTGCGCACCGTTGACATTCGTCTTAATCGCCTCGTTCGGATTGTACTCGCATGCAGGCACCTGCTTTAATGCCGCCGCATGAATCACATAATCAACGCCCTCAAACGCACGTTTCATACGCTCATAATCCCGCACGTCGCCGATAAAAAAGCGCAGCTTGTCCTTGTATTGTACAAACCGGTTCGCCATCATCCACTGCTTAAACTCGTCCCGCGAATAAATAATAATCTTCTTCGGATTGTAATGCTCCAGCACATATTCCGTAAAGCAATGCCCGAATGAACCCGTACCGCCTGTGATTAATATTGTCTTGTTATCCAATAACATATATGTTCCTCCATTAATTTCACTGCATAATGATATCAATTTTACCATATATTTCCAAAAACGTCAAAAAATCTATTCGTCAAAAACAAGATTTGCGGCGACGCCTTCAATTATCTTATCATAAACGATGATATTCCACCTGCTTCCCGCCTGATAATAGTTTTCATCGTCTATCAACACCTGATAAACACCGCCAAGCCTTGACAAAACAAGCTCACTCTTGCCAATTTTCATATGTCTGATGCCATTCTCTTTCCATTCCACATTCAGAGCCATTTTTCCGTTTTCGTACACCCACTGCTGTACCTTGGACTTCCTGCCTTTTTCGGCATCGGCACGCGTAACGATAATCACCAAATTTTCATCACCAAGCAGCTGATGAAAGCATTCCTCTGCCTTTGTTGCCGCCATGTAATCCTGCCAGCCGCTTCTGCGCTTATAATCGCACGCCGTATCCCACGAATTCGGCTTTGTATCTTCTCTTCTGTCAGGCAGCTCATAATTTACCTTAAGATATGCTCCCAAATGGCTTGTAACCTTTTTTGCCCCAAAATCATTGAGATGATCCCCGTCCCGAAAATCAGCCGTTGTATCCAGCTCCAGTTCCCTGTTATAATAAAGTTCATTATAGTCTACAAATTGAAGTCCGCGCTCATCTGCCAACGCCCTGACTGCCTCCGTTTCATATCGGTGCCAGTTCTCTTTGGGCGACTTAAAAAGCAGCAGCTCCACTTGATTTTTATCGCACAGCTTCACCATCCTGTCAAGGCAGGCAATATTTGCTTCTCCAATCCACGCTTCCCCTTCATAATCGTAATCGCTCAGACTGACAGCCTGCTGCGCTACCGACTGCGTTTCCAAATATCCCTTTGTATAGTTTGTCTTATCCTGATAAAAATATGTATAATCAATTTTGCTAAGCTCTTTCCAACGGTTGTGATACCGGAAAATTGGAAATACATACGAAAAATACTCTGCATTCAATGTACCCACCGACTGATAAATGCACTGAAGTTTATCAACGGAAAGAGGAATATCTGTATACCCCCATCGAAGTGCCGCCTCATTTTTACTGTTAATTGAATCCCCCGCCATCATATTAATTTCAAGTGCCACAACCTTAGGCTTCTGCCTCTTTAACGCCTCCCTGAGATAAAGCTCCGAAATATTCATAGGCTGCGATGAACTTCCGAAATCATACGCCGCAATGCCATATTCCTCATACAATACCAACGGATTAACCGTACAGAAACTATTGCTGCTGCCAATCACTATCACATCAATATCATTTTTCTTCTCCGCATAAAACCCATCCACAATCGTCGTAGAATCTCCGATAAATTTTGCCCGCACGATTTTTCCTGTCACGCTAAGCACCAAACCGATAAACAGGACGAAAAGCGCTGCTGCCGCAGCTCTTGAATAGTTTGCTTTTTTCAACAGTCTGACCCCCCGTTTAAAATTGGAAATAAATGAATTGTGCCGCATCGTATCCCTCACCATATACGCCAAACACAATAATCATAACCAGCAACGCCGCAACTATTACATACTGCACTGCAAGCGGCTGCTCCTTGACAAGCACGTCAAACAGTGCCTTTTTCCGCGCATAATACGCATCCACAATTAGCAGAATCAATATGCCAATCCACAGAATACCCATCTCATTTCGTTCCAGTCCCAAATGATACATGGATCCGTCAAAAAGGGACCAGACATCAAAACCCGTTACCATTCTGTAAAGATAATACCACGCATCCTTCACCGTGTCTGCCCGAAAAAACACCAGCGAAAGTACAAACAGAAAAAAGGTACACAGTCCTTGAAAAAAACGGTATCCAAATGCTTTTACACGCACATCAAAAAATGTCTGAACGCACGTTTTAAGCGGTTTTAACAAATCGCCTGTTACAATAAACAATCCCTGTATTGCGCCCCAAACAACATAATTCCAGCTTGCGCCATGCCAAAGTCCGCTCATGGTAAATGTTACCATTGTATTAAAACATTTCCTTAATTTAGAACACCTGTTCCCTCCAAGCGGTATGTATAAATAATCCCGAAACCATGAACTAAGCGAAACATGCCAGCGTCTCCAAAATTCACTGACGCTGACAGAAAAGAAAGGCGCCTCAAAATTAACCATAAGTTCAATTCCCAAAATCCTTGCCGCCCCCAGCGCAATTACGGAATAACTTGCAAAGTCACAGTATATCTGTACTGCAAAAAGCACACCCGCGAACATAAGCGCTGCGCCGTTATGCAAGTAATATTTATCAAAAACCTGATCAACAAGCACTGCCGCCCTGTCTGCTATGACCATTTTCATAAAAAAACCCCACAGCATCATAAGCAGTCCTCTTGTAACCTTGTCAAAATCCCACTGCTTTTTATGAGAAATTTCCTCGATTTGCCTCAGCAAATGACCGCTTCTTTCAATCGGTCCGGCAACAAGCTGCGGAAAAAAAGACACAAACAGCGCATACCGGATAAAATTCTTTTCTGCTTTTACCGTTCCCCTGTAAACATCAATTGTATACCCCAATGCCTGAAACGTGTAAAAGGAAATTCCAACCGGAAGCAATATGTCAAAGCCCGCTGCGTTCAGTTTTATTCCAAACAGTGAAAACACGGTGCCAATCGTATCATGCAGAAAATAAAAATATTTAAAAAAAATCAAAATTCCAAGATTGACTGCAAGACATGCAATCAGAATCAGCCTGCGCTTTTTTTTATGTGCATCGTCTGTCCGCCCCATCATAACACCACACAGAAATGTAATGACCGTAGATGTCAAAATTAAAAGCACATATTTTGCATTCCAGCCCATATAAAAATAGTAGCTTGCAAGCAAAAGCCAAAATTGTTTTAACCTTTTAGGAACTACATAAAACACCAGCACAACAATCGGTAAAAAAACTAAAAATTCAAAAGAATTAAACTGCATAATTTCCTCTATATCCCTTGCTATTTCTTTCGTATATAATTGCGGTAAAAATACAGCAGCTTAAAATAAACCAAAAACTGCAGCGGCGACTTCATATGCATTGCGGCAAGCTTCTTCTGCTCCGCATCAAATTCCCTCTGATAATAAACATTTTCCTGGAACTCAGGAAACTCATGCCGCATACCGTCCGCAATCAGCCGCAAAAAACTAAGCCTTGGCTGTTTCACCCCAAGCATATACGTAAACAGCGTATTCATATAATACAATTTCGAAAATGCAAACTCAAACTCCTGGCGGTACGGCTTATAAAATCCGCAGCGGCGCGCTTCCTCAATCAGCCGCTTTCCCATCAGAAGCCTCGCCTCGCACTTCTCCATGCTAATCGCATGTACAGTTGACATATTATGTTGATAATAATAATATAGCGGCTCCTCCACTTTCTCAAAATGCGTAAAATGCAGCATCCAAATCGGCGACGCGCAATTATCCTCATAAAACGTCCGCTCGGGAAAGCGCAGATGATGCGTGTCAATCACTTCTTTTAAATACACTTTAATCACCATGCTTCCCGGATTCATCACTAACAGCCTGTACTTGTCAAGATCCAGCACGCCCGTCTGCTCTAGCGTGTTGTTTGGCATCAGCTTTCCGACTTTCATGCTCTGCGTGTCCGTCATGCAATAGTCGCACCCTACTACATCCGCCCCTGTCTGTTCCGCCTTGCCAATCAGCTTCTCATACATATCCGGCGCAATCCAGTCATCAGAGTCGACAAAACCAATCCACGTCCCGCGCGCCGCCTCAATCCCCTTGTTGCGCGCACCGCCCTGCTTTACATTCTCATAGGATTGTATCACCTTAAATTTCCACGGATAGTTGGATTCATACTCCTGCAGGATTGCAAGCGAATTGTCCGTCGAAGCATCGTCCACCGCAATGATTTCGTAATCCGCTATGGTCTGATTGACAAGCGAATCAAGGCAAAAGCGAAGCTTATTGCCCCCCGCCATATTATAAACCGGCACTATGATGCTAAGTTTCATCTATACCGTCTCCTCCATTTTTATCTTACCATTCTCCACCACAAACACCATATCGCACTTTTCAATCGTCTGTAGCCTGTGCGCAATAATAATAAGTGTTTTTTTACCATGCAGCCTGTTAATGGACTCCATAATCGCCGCCTCCGTCTCATTGTCCAACGCCGACGTCGCTTCGTCCAAAATCAGGACTTCCGGATCATGGTACAATGCTCGCGCAATCCCGATTCGCTGTCGCTGTCCGCCCGAAAGCCGGATACCGCGCTCACCGATTCCGGTATGCACACCCTCCGGTAAAGTCTTCACAAATTCGTCAAGCTGCGCCTCTTTTAATGCATGCCAAAGCCTCTCATCGTCAATCTCCTCCTCCGGCACGCCAAACGCAACATTCTTTCGGATATCCGCGTCCAACAGAAAAATCATCTGCGGAATGTACCCCACATTGGCAAGCCACTCCCTGTAATGCTCCTGAATATCCACATCATCCGCAAGCACCTTTCCGCCCTGCAGCTTTAAAAGCCCGAGCAGAATATCAATAATCGTCGTCTTTCCCGCGCCGCTTGTACCCTTAATGCCAATCGAC
>CAMWNY010000104.1 GCA_947175775.1 uncultured Lachnospiraceae bacterium
TAAATCCTTTTCCTTTTCTTGCTTCTGCGTCTTTTGGCTGCTCTACTGTGTTCCCGGTTACTTTGTCGGTGAAACGCCAAAGCGCTTTTTAAACACGTAGCTGAAATAATTCTGCTCCTGATACCCTACTTTTTGGGCAATCATATAGGTCTTGTCATCCGTTTCGTTTAACAGCTCCACTGCTTTTTTGAGCCGGAGCTCCGTCAGATAGTTGACATAACTTTGTCCCGTTTCTTTTTTAAAAACGGTAGAAAAATAAGCCGGGCTCATATGCAAGTGGCGGCACACTATCTCCACGGACAGTTCCGAATCCGCGTAATGCTCCCTGATATATGTTTTTGCCTCTTCAATGACCTTTCGCGTTGTATTGTCACGCTCCCGGTTGAGCGCTTCGTTCATGCGGCAGGCAACGGGAATAATCTTGTCCGCAAATTCCTCTTTGTTGCAAATGCCCTCTAAAATCACCTTATACTGCTCTTTTGAACCAAACATCACGTCAATATCCAAATTGTACTGCTGCATAATCCGAAACAGGCAGTTGGCAACAGACAGCATATAAATCTGATATTGTCTTTCATGAACCTTCGCGTCCTCCATGCTGGCGGAGAAATTTCGGACCATTGCTTCAATCGTCTCGCGGGAACCGAATTTGATTGCCGCCGTCAGCTCCTCCTCATCCTTTGCCTGAAACTGCAGATTGCCCCGATTGACTGGCTCCACGTCATTGATATAAATCGGTTTCCCCTTACCCACAATCGCGCGGTATCCCAATGCGTCCACTGCCGTCTGATAAGAACTGCCGATGTCCTGCAGCGCATCGCAGCTTCGTCCCACGCCGACTGTAATCGCAATTTCAAGCAAACGCCTGCTTTCCTTGCAAATATCACCGAACAGATTCATTAATCCGGTTTGGGTATTGTTTTCGTCAATTGCCGCAATCACGGTAATTCCTTCCATGGAAGCAAAAATCGCAAAGCGGCAGTATGTTTTGAGGCTGTCCTCCACTAACCCGCGTACGGAAATCGGAATCAGTTCCTGATGCATGGAAAGCGCTTTCGTTTCCACACATTCAACCTGCTCCACATGAATAACCGCCGCCAGCCATTTGCGCGCATCCAAAATGTCAATCTCGTACTCCCGCAGTCTTGACATTGACGCTGTCATGTCCGTCGTCCGATTTACCAGATTGTTTAGAAACAGTTCCCGCAAAATGGGGAGGCTTCCTAAATAATGCTCCCGCAGGGTATCGATATTGCGGCGCTGTTCAATTTCCTTATCCAGGTTAGCGCGTATTCTTTGTAAGATGACGGCAAGCTCTTCTCCGTTGACCGGTTTTAGGATATATTCGGTCACTTCCAGTTTGATTGCCTGTTTTGCGTACTCGAAATCATCATAGCCGGAAAATATTAAAATCTTTATGGACGGATGCTTTTCCCGGATGCGTGCCGTCAAAGTCAGCCCGTCCATATAAGGCATACGGATGTCCGTGATGACGACATCGGGCTCGAGCTGCTCCAGTTTCTCCAGTGCCTCTTCCCCATTCTCGGCATCGCCTACAACTACAAATCCCAGTTTTTCCCAGTCCATTTTACGGATAATCGCCTTGCGGACTTCCTCTTCATCGTCTACCAGCATAATACGATACGGATTCATGTTTTTTCCTGCCTTTCTGTTGTTTTATTCTGCACACTTTTCTATCATCATATCTTATCTTTTGTGTTTTTTCAATTAGATATGTTTGATACAGACTCTTTCTTTTTTCGACTGCTTATGTTATCCTTTGTTTTCTATGGCGGCGATTTTGTGTGTGGTTAGGGCGCATTAGTTGTTGGGATTAATGCCTTTTGTAGTATATACAAACAGCAACTAGAAATAGTTGCATATTATCCTGCGAAGTAGTATATTATATGTAAAGGAGAATTAGCATGAGTAAAAAAGATAAGTTAATAGATAGATTATTGAAGAAACCTAAAGATTTTTCTTTTGATGAAATAGAGTCCTTGCTATCATATTTTGGGTATGAATTAAAACAGGGTGGAGCTGGATCAGGAGTAAAGTTTGTAAAGGATGGAAGCAATGAAGTAATAAATTTCCATAAACCACATCCAAACGGGATATTAAAGAGATATGTCTTGGAGCAGGTAATAGAAAAATTAAGAAAGGATGGTTCATTATGAGTAATTTGTTGTCATATAAGAATTACAACGGTACAGTGGAATATTCCAAAGAAGATGGCTGCCTTTTTGGAAAAGTGATTGGTATAAAATCTTTGTTATCTTATGAAGGTGATTCTGTACAGGAGCTAGAACTGGATTTTCAGAATGTTATTGATGAATATTTGGCAGATTGTAAGGAACGAAATTTAGAACCGGAACTGCCATACAAGGGAACATTTAATGTCAGGATCAGTCCAGAGCTTCATCGGAATATTGCTGTGTATGCAATTGAACATGGGAAGAGTTTAAATGCTGCGGTTGAGGAAGCTATTGGAAATATGGTTGGATAAAAATCAAAACGGAAGAATTTATTATGAAAAAGATACAGACTCTTTCTTTTTTCGACTACTTATGATATACTATATGAAAACTTTATCGTCTACCAACAACAGACAGAACCGATGTTAAAATATAAACATTTGTTTTGTTTTTGTTGTTTTGTGGATAAAAAAATAAAAAAGGAGCGAGTGAGACGTGACAGAACAAAAAACAGGTTCCCGCAGCCGAAAGGCACGGCGGAGCCTCAACGGACGGATATTGGGAAGCACAACGCTCAATATTCTGGTACTGGTTATTGTAAGTTGTGTAATTATGGCATCCGCCATGCAGTCGTTGGCAAACAGTATTCTGCTTGACAGTTTACAGCCGATGGCACGGCAGTCCTCCAAAACAGTGGAAGCAAACATCCACATGCTGGCAGACCGTATGATGTCTATTGCAGGCGACCCCCGCATGAATGATGACGGCGACGGCAATGATACGCAGGCAAACCGAGAAGCGGTTCTTGTAGAAGCAGCTGAGGTTTACGAGCTGCACAACATTGCTTTGTACGGCTTGGACGGGCATCTGATGCAGGAAACCGGCGGCGCGCCGGAAGTTGTGGACAGCGGTTTTTTTACGCTGCTTCAGGAGACCGACAATCTGACGACATATTCGTCAACCATTACGGGAGGAAAGCTCGGAATCATGATGGGAATGCCCGTGAAAAAAGACGGCGAGACAGCCTTCTATGTTGTGGGCATTTATAAATATGATGCAATCAATGATGTAATCAACGGTATTAATATCGGAAAGCACGGAATGGCATACATGGTCAATCGGGAAGGCAGCGTTGTCGGCCATCCGGACCAGTCCCTTATTCTGTCAGGAAGTACACTGGAGCAGCTCAGTGAGGGACATGAAGAAGCAACTACCCGTGTTACGACCGGAGAAACCGGCGCAACCGAATTTCCGATTAGCGGCGAAACAATGCTGGTAGCCTTTTCCCCTATTCGCGGCACACAATGGTCTTTGGTCATTCAGGTTCCGAAAGCAGACTACAACCATTATATCAATACAGCAACAATATTTGCGGTAATCTGTACGTTAACTGTACTGTTTATTTCAATTTTGCTGATTTTACGCCTGTCGCGCTCGATTTCACGGCCTGTCAAGAGCGTAACAAGCCGGATGGTGGCGCTCTCCGACGGCGACCTGCATACGGAGGTATCACTTGTGCGCTCCGGCGACGAATTGGAGATTCTGACACAGACCCTGGACAGTACGGTAGAAAGCGTAAATCGGTACATATCGGATATTCAGCAGGTATTAACGCAGGTAGCGGACGGCAATCTGCGCACCAATCCGCAGGTGGATTACAAGGGCGACTTTGCCTTAATCAAGAAAAGCCTGCACACCATTCTTGCGTCCATGAACGAAACCATTGGAGGCTTCCGCTCTGCTGCCGCAAGACTTGCCCGTATGTCCGACCAGTTGAATGACCAATCCGGTCAACTGCATGAGGCGTCTATGGAGCAGAACCAGTCTACCGAGGCGCTTGTCTGCGAGGTAACGCATGTGAAGGAACAGCTTTCCACTGTTGCAGAAAACAGCGGCCAGGCAAGCGAAAAAACCGATGAGATTGCAAGACGCATTCAGGAGGCGAATACACAGATGTCCGCTCTGACCGGCGCAATGGACAATATCAGCTCCAACGCGCTGCAAATTACAAAGATTGCCAAGGATATTGAAGACATTGCCTTCCAAACAAGTATTCTTGCCATTAACGCATCCGTGGAGGCTTCGCACGCAGGAAGCGCGGGACGTGGTTTTGCGGTGGTTGCCGAAGAGGTAAAACGTTTGGCTGCAAAAAGCTCCGAAGCTGCACGCAATGCCACGGATATTGTGGGCAGTACGCAGTCCATTATCCAAACAGGTGTTGATTTAACTGCCGATACCGCAGATTCACTCCTGGCAATCTCTTCCGTATCCGACCAAATCAACAAGATTTCGCACCGATTGGTAACGGCGGTACAGGATCAGGAGAGCGCTTTGGCAATTATGGAAGAACGAATTGAGAATATTTCTGCTATCGCCGACCGCAATCTGCAGAACGCAACCGGAACGGAAAAATCAAGCGGTCTGTTGGCAAAAGAAGCGATTGCTTTACAGTCTCAGGTGAAAAAGTTTGTGTTAAAGGAGGAATACGACGGATGAAACGGATACTTAGCCTAACACTGATTTTGCTGTTGGTGACAATGTCACTGGCAGGCTGCGGCGAAACAACAACGGAGCTTCAGGACGGCTATTATACCGCCCAGGCTGCCGAGTTTCACTTTGGCTGGAAGGAATATGTTACCATTATGGTAAAGGGCGGAAGCATTGTTTCCGTGGAATACAATGCCGAAAATCCCAGCGGTTTTATCAAGAGCTGGGATAACGCGTATATGCAGACTATGCTGCACTCTGACGGCACCTATCCCAATGAATACACCCGTTATTATGCCGGTGAGCTTTTAGAGGGGCAGGGAAAAGAACCGATTGACGCTCTGACAGGGGCAACCTCCTCTCACAGCTCGTTCCAAAAACTCTCCGCAGCGGTCGTGGATCAGGCACGAAAAGGAGATTCAAGTATTGTGTATGTTGATACAGCTACGGAATAAATAACAGACAGTTAAAAGAGCGCTGTTTATAACCAAACGGTTATTGCAGCGCTCTTTTATTGCGTCGTTTTTTATTTAGTTTCTACTTTCGATACCGCATACGCCGCCTTGTTGTCCTTAAAGCCAAGCGTAAAATTCTTTCCCTGGTAAATCAGTGCAAAAAATCGGCATAGGGGTGCCCGTGTGAATCGAGTAGGGGAATGACCTTCTTCACTACTCGCCGCGCGACCCGTGCGCCGCCTTAGCGGCATAATTCATCTGCACGGGTCTGCGCATAAAAGTGAAGCTGTGACCCGCAAATCACAGCTTCCTCCGTTGTTATACTTATTCGTCTTTTGACAGACCTCCGTTTAGTTTTGTGTACTTGCAGAAGCGTATCGTGTCTTTAACCACTGCTGTGCGGTCAGGGTAAGCTTTCCTGCTCCTGCATTTGGCAATACGACAGTCTTAAGACTTTCTGCGTCATAAACAGTATAGTTATCCTTATATGGCAGGTTTGCCTTAAACTGCGTTACGTCAGTTACAAGCGCCTCTGTTTCACCTGTTTCATTTGAGATCGGTGCAAGCTCTTTCTTTTCGCCTCCCAAATACCAAACACTGTTGACCGCATTAATATAGCCTCTTGGGCTGTCGCCGTTTCCTGACATCAAAGGACGTCTGATACCGTCTATATAGCAGTTTTCCAACAGCATCTGTCCATTACAGGTTGAAAGTGCGCCGTTGCTGGTAATATGCTTCTGTCCGTTCGGGTCGTGCGCGTACAAATCGCCCGAATCGAGAATGCAGTTGTATTCATGTACCGTGCCCCGACGAAGTCTCGGCAGTCTGTCCATGGAATCCTTATAGTAATTGTTTGCAAGCGTTACTTTAATCGCTTCTGCAGTCGTATCACTGTTGCTATGTCCGAACAGATGTGTCTTTTTCTGTCCGTATGCATACATTTTGATATCCTCCGCACTCATGCCTTCCTCCAGTAACTGCTTATAATAGGTCGTATTTTCCTTATTCTCCTCAAGCCACTCCATCTGCGCGTTAAAGAATGTATCGTTCTTGCTTCCCGGTAAAAATTCACACCATGATATTGTTACACGCTGGTCATCCCCGCCGCGTTTTATGTCAAGAACACCATCATATGCCTTATAGAACGTACAGTGATCAATCCATATACGCTCTGATTTTTGATCAATAGCGATATAATCCCAGTCGTTTCTGTCATATTCGCCGCCTTTACCATTTGTTACGGTATCATCCCACTCCCAAAATTCATCGAATGTAAGATTTCGGAAAATAATATTTGTGCAGTTTTCCTCAAAAAGAACACCTGCATGCTTTATCGTCGTACCGTGCGGATTGCTTGAATAAATTGTCATATTCTCGAAGCTGTGCAGCTTTATGTAGGAAACACCCGTTTCTTTCAATGTCGGATGCATCAGCGGGTTCTTGTTTGAGCTTTCATCATATGCCCTGATAACGCCACTATAAGTGCCGTTTCCGCCGGATATAATACCCAAATCCGGATTTTCCTTATCGCCAAGCTTCAATTCATCCGCCGTAATCTCAATTACGCTGGAACCTGCTCCAGTCGATGTAACCAAAGACGATCTTGCCCTTGCTGCTTTCAACGCTTCAAGAAATTCCTTCTCGTTACTTACTTTATAGTATCCCTCGTCACCTTCCTTCAATGCGGTTCCGCCGCCTGTAACGTTTGCTGATGCCGCATAGCCTTCCATACTGTATTTTGCCAAATCGCCCGGGTCGTCTTCTCCGGGCTCATCGCCGCCCGGAGTATCGGTTGTTGTATTATCTGCAATCGTCTCACCATTGATTACAAGCTTAATATCAGAGAATGTAATATCCGCATTTCTTGCCGCAAACATTCCAACGTAAAAATATTCCGAATCCACTTGAAGCAGCTGGAAATCATAACCGCCGGTCTGCGTTTCTTCCGTCCCAAAGGTACATGCATAACCGTCCCCTGAGCTTGCAATCCTCAAGTCATAAGTTTTACCTATTTCCAACGGATTACTAAGTGCAGCTTTCCCGCCTAAAGCGCCGGATCTGCGGAAGAAGCAATTGCATCCTGTTCCAAGCGAGGCTGCAGCAACATAATCTGATTTGATATCCTTGCTGTTTAAATCAATCCACATATCATCACGTGCCATCAGACCAAATGCAGCCTGCGAATTGCCAGTGTCAAGTCCGTTTATGGTAGCCTTTGCCGATAACTCAATCTTGCTTCCTGCAGGCACCTTATAATAATACATTGCAATTCCGTCAGCCGTAGATGTAATCTTTCCTTTGTTGTTCTTGACCTGAATATGCATATTTCCGTTCGCATCCGTTTCCAATACATGGTTTTCAGCAGTTGGGTTACCTCCCAAATCTCCAAAAGCAGTTCCCTTAAAAGCAACGTCTCCTATCATATAGCTTTGGCAAAGTCCGCTGAGCGTGTCGTCCCCCGGCGCCGTATACTCCGGTTCCTTATAATCAGGATTGCTTACCAAATCCGCCTCTGTCGGTTCTGCTCCTGTCCAAAAATGACTTGATACGCCTTCTATGTTTTTCGCCTGCATTTCCTTTGCAATCTTATAAGCAATTTTCTTTGCGCCGTAAATATTCAGATGCGTATTGTCTACACTGCTTTCTTTATTGGAAAGCCATGCATGAAGCTTCAGTGTCCCCTCTGCACCCAGCTTTGGGTAAAGCTCTTTTGTGTACGCCGTGAGATCC
>CAMWNY010000105.1 GCA_947175775.1 uncultured Lachnospiraceae bacterium
GATAGCTTTTCAAATGCAGGCAATCTCCTGCAGGAATATATGTTTAAAAAATAAGATATTATGGTAATATTTAAAAGTACTGTTAGTAATAGTACCCAAGCTGCTACCTAAGACACTACCCAAACGGATAATGAATTATCCGCTTGGGAAAGGCACAGAAAGACAAAACAACAAAGAAACAGCCGCCCGGCTGCGAAATAACGCGCAGCCGGACGGCCGTCTCCAAAATTTAGGGGGGTTATAAAACGAATAATTCCGTAATTTTCTTAGCAAGCGCCTCTGCAAGCTGTCTGTGTCCCTCCGATGTCAGATGCATATAATCAATATCATTAACAGGTGCTGTAATTACTTTGTCGGCATCCATAAAGTGGCAGCCCGTAAGTTGTGCAATCTCTGCAAACTTTTTGGCCAGTCCTTCTGATTTTTCGGCGCATCCTCGTCCCATTGTTTCACCGACGTTGGATGTTTCATACCGTTTGTCTATGTTCTGCGGTGACACAATAAGAATATTTGCTGTTCCATGATTCCAACAGTCCACGGTCGATACTGCTTTATGAATCAAACGCTTCAGTCCCAATGCAATGCACGCCGGGGAAGCGCCGAACCGCTCCTTGGTGTCGTTTGTGCCCAGCATAATCACCAGTAAATCAACAGGTTCATGACTCATCAGACACGGATAAATATAGTCAAGCCCGTTCAGCCCCTCATGAATCGGGTCCGTAAAAGATGTCGTGCGTCCGCTCAAACCCTCCTCAATGACAAGGTATTCATTTCCAAGCATTTTCTGTAATAAACAGCACCACCGTTCGTCTTCGTCAAACCGTCCGTTCGTAACGGCACAATAGCCGTGTGTATTGGAATCACCAAAGCATACAATATGTTTCTTTATCATCTGCCCTCAACCGCCTTTATAAACCGCTGCGCAATCTCAAGAGGTCTTGTAATCGCACCGCCTACAACAACCGCAAATGCTCCTGCATTCAGCATTTCCACTGCCTGTTCAGGACTGTGTACCCTTCCTTCGCCAATGACCGGAATGTCAACCGTCGATGATAATTTTTTCACAAGCTCATAATCCGGTCCGTCAAGCTTTGGAGAGTACGGCGTATATCCGCTCATCGTAGTGCCTACAATGTCCACTCCAAGCTTCCATGCGTTGACGCCTTCCTCATAAGTGGAAATATCCGCCATCAAAATTTCATCAGGATATTTCCTGCGCACCTCCGTGATAAATTCGCTAATGCTTTTTCCGTCCCCGCGCTTTTGATTGGTGCAGTCAAGCGCAATCACGTCGGAGCCTGCTTCCACAAGCGCGTCAACCTCTTTCATGGTCGGTGTAATATAGCTCTCAAAGCCGTCATACTGTACCTTGATTAACCCGATAACCGGAAGTCCGGTTTCCTCCTTAATCGCTATAACATCACGGATACTGCTGGTGCGTATAACGGGTGTGCCTGCCTGTTTTGCGGCTCTTGCCATCAGATACATAATTGATTTTTCTTCCACATACAAAGGTTCACCGGGAACAGCCTGGCAGGACACAATTACTTTTCCCTTCATTTGCTCAAATAACGCTTCTTTTTTCATGGCTTTACCCCTTTCTTATGCAAGTTGACTTATAGCCTTATCAATCATGTCCGCACATTTTTTCACCTGCGCCATATCGTCCGGAATAAGCGACGGCAGCGGCTTGCGGACGCCGCCAATATCAATGCCTTCACGAATCTTTAAAATCTCCTTGATAACGCCATATAAATTTCCGTGGCATGCGCACATCGCATAAATCACCTCATTCGCCGCATATTGCACCTTCCTTGCATCCTCAAGCTTTCCGGCTTTTACCAGCTCCATGATTTTGAGGTAAAGCTCCGGCATAACGCCATACGTACCGCCGATTCCGCCGTCCGCGCCAATCGCAAGACCTGCCACAAGCTGCTCGTCGGGGCCGTTCAAAACGGCAAAGCCCTCGCCGCCTTCCGCTTTAAACATCTGAATATCCTGCGTCGGCATAGAGCTGTTCTTTACGGCAGCCACCCTGGAGTTTTTCTTCATCTCGTGAAACAGCGGCATTGTCAGCGCCACCCCTGCAAGCTGGGGGATGTTATAGATAATAAAATCCGTGTCAGGCGCCGCGTCCGAAATGTCATTCCAATACTGTGCGATTGCATACTCCGGCAAATGGAAATAAATCGGGGGAATTGCCGCGATAGCGTCCACGCCTAAACTTTGCGCATGGGCTGCAAGTTCCCGGCTGTCCGCCGTGTTGTTGCACGCCACATGGGCAATGATTGTCAGTTTTCCCGCACCGGATTTTACCACGCGTTCGAGTGTGCGTTTCCGGTCGTCGACGCTCTGATAGATACACTCGCCCGAAGAACCGCCGACATAAACACCCTTTACGCCTTTTCTTACCATATAATCCGTAAGCTGCTCCACGCGCCCCTCGTCAACCTCGCCATTTTCGCCATAACAGGCATAGAACGCAGGAATGATTCCCTGATATTTTCCAATATCTCTTATATTCATAACCGTGCTCCTTTCTTAATGTTTTGTTATCCGATATAAACCTTTATCACAGCTTTTTTCACTGCCGACGGACTGCCCGCGGCAAGCTTCACCATATGCGCGTCCTCAGGCAGGGTAATCAACGCCTTGCCCGGTATCAGCTTTATGTAATGTTCTATCGTTCCGTTCACTTCTATCAGATCTTTCTCTTCATCGAAAGACTTGACCGATACCTTTGACATATCGGAAACGCCGACGATTTCCTTGCCTTCTACAGTCATATGAATGTCTGCGTATTTCTTATGCGCCTCAAAAAATGCCCCCTTCTCGGGAATTGTTTCATAATCAAATACGTTCATGTAGACTAAATTTCCGTCAATGTCATAATGTCCTGCCTCAAGTCCGTCCAAAGGGTGCGTGCACAGATAATCAATCGCTTTATCCAAATGTTCATCTATGCCGCGGTATCTGCCTATGTTTTTTATTTCCGTATAAATCATAGAAAACCTCCGTCCCCAACCTTATATTAACCTTTAACGGCACCCATTGTAATTCCCTTTGTAAAATACTTTTGGAATATCAGGAATACGACGATAATCGGAATTGCCGCCAAAGCCGCACCTGCCATAATCAGACCGAAATCAGTCGCATTTTCCGCCTGCAGCTTTGCAATACCAAGTGAAATCGTCAGGTTCTTGGTGCTGGTAAGCATAATCAACTGCATAAAGTAGTCATTCCATGAATTGATAAAGGTAAAGATTGCCAGTGCACCGATACCCGGCTTAATCAGTGGAAGCGCAATCGTGTAAAACGTTTTCCATTCGCCTGCGCCGTCAATTTTTGCCGCCTCCATCATCTCCCCCGGAATGCCTTCCGCGAACTGCTTCATCAAAAAGACGCCGAAAGGCCAGCCCACAATCGGGAAGATAACTGCCCATATCGTATTGTACAGTTCCAGCGATGCCATTTCACGAAGGAGCGGGATTAAGATAACCTGTTTTGGCAGCGCCATTGCACACACGATAAGCGAGAACAGAAGCGTGCGTCCGACAAAACGCTTTTTTGCCAGTGCATATCCTGCCATCGCGGAAGTGGCACAGGTCAGAATCATCGCCGCCACAGCCATAAATACCGTATTTAAGAGCCAGCGGATTGCCGCAGGAACGGTCGGTCCGGCAAAGCTGACTGAGGTAAACGGAATACTGATTTCCCAAAGCTCCGCCGTCTGTTTGCTGAAAAGCTTTCTGTAGTTGTCAAGCACCCACTCCTCGGGCCACCATTGCGGTGTTGCGGAATTGATTGCCGCAGATGTCTTGAATGAGCCGATAATAATCCAGTAGAGCGGAAAGGCAAATGTGAATGCTAAAATTGCGATAATAATGACAGATATTATTTTGTAAACATCTACATGTTTTGTCTGCTTCTTTTTCATATTCAGTTCCCCCTTTCCTATTTGCTTTCAGCCATCTTAAACTGCAAAGCGGAGAGCAGGGCAATCATAATTGCAAGCACAACGCCCATCGCATTTCCGTAACCGTAACGGTACAGTTTAAACGCATTGTAGTAAATGTAGTACATAATTGTGTCCGTGCTGTGGTTAGGTCCGCCGCTTGTCAAAAGCTGAATCAGGGCAAAGCACTGGAAGCTGTTGATTGTCGTGATGACAAGGATGTAGAGCGTAGTAGGCATAATCTGCGGCCACTTAATCTTCCAAAAACACTGGAATTTGGTCGCTCCGTCCACTTCCGCAGCCTCCACGAGGGATTGGTCCACGTTGTTTAATGCCGATACATAAAGGACAATCGGCTGACCAACGGAGGTTGTCAGAAGAATGAGGATAATGCAGCCAAGTGCGAACCGTTCATCCCCCAGCCAGTTGATATTTTGTTCGATAAGTCCCGTATTTGTGCCGATGTAATTAAAAATACCATAATAATTGTTAAACATCCATTTCCATACAACGGCAACGGCAACGGAGCCTGTTACCACCGGAAGATAGAAGATACAACGAAATGCGGAGCACGCAAATCCCTTTAGGTCATAAATCACCGAGCTTACCCACAGGGAAAATATGCAGGTAATCGGCACGGAAACAATAACGATAACCACCGTGTTTTTCAGCGCTCCGAGAAATGTTTTGTCCTGAAACAATTCTTTGTAATTGGCAAGACCAATAAAAATATCTTCCCGGTTCATGGTTGCGTCAAAGAAGCTTGTATACACGCACTGTATCATCGGATAAACCACAAACCCTAAAAAGAAGATGAGACTCGGGAGCATAAATGCGTAGCCCGCAATGGTTTCCCTGCGGACAAGCGCCTTGCTCATGGGATTTTGTTTTGCCATAAAAATCCTCCTTTCTGACAGTTCATTTGATAAGGAAACGCCCCTCCCCATGCGCGGGAAGGGGCGCAAATCTACAGTCAAATTATTTTGCCGCTGCGGTATTTGCAGTCGTCACAAATTCTTCTACTGCCGTGCTCACATCTGTGCCTGAGCCAACCTGCTGGAGCATATTCCACCATGCAGTACGAGCCTCAGCCCATCCGCCTACAACCTGATAGTAGTCACCCATGTAAGGGATAAATTTCGCGTATTCTGACATCAGCTCATCGCCTTCATAAATGTTTCCAAGATCCTTTACAGGCCAGAAGTTGGAAGCCTTTACACTCAGGGCAGCCTGCGTCTCGTCGTTTGCCATAAAGTCGATAAATGTCTTTGAAGCGGCAATTTTTGCAGCGTCGCCGTTGTCGAAGATACCAAATCCCCAAATACCACCGCAAAGCTGCGGTTCGCCGTTTTCTGACGGGAATGCCATCGGCAGAACATCAAAATTAATGTTTCCCTGCTCCATGTTATTTTTTTCCTGCGTTGCGTTCCAGCAGAATGCCACTGCGAACGTTCCGTTACAGAACATATTTACCTCATCGCCGCCTGCGATGGAAGCGTCAAAATTAATACCGTCCATGCTCTTTAACAGCTCAAGCGCCTTGATGTTCTCAGGGCTGTTTGCCGTATATTCCGTATGCTCGGGATTGGTAAAGGTTCCGCCATACAGATTGTTGATAAGTGCACGTGTTCCCTGATCGCCGCCCTGACCGCTGCAGTAAACTGCGCCTACGTTTTTCTGACCGCTATCATATACTGCCTGAATTGCCTTTTGGAAGTTCTCCGTTGTCCATGTGCCTTTTTCTTCGTCTAAGTACTGAAGCGCACCTGCCGCCTCAAAAATGTCTCTGTTAATTGCCATCGTATGTGCCGTCATACATAGGGGATACTCATAATATACACCGTCGCTGCTCTTGCAGGCGCTTTCTACGGACTCATAGATTGCTGCCTTTGCGTCGTCCGTCCACAGGTCCGCAAGGTCAACCATCAGTCCTCTTGCACCCCAGTTTGCTACCAATCGTTCCGGTCCTTCCAGTACGATGTCGGGTGCCTGGTTTCCTTCAATTGCAGTGTTAATCTGATCATCGCCGTTCGTGTAATCCAAATACTCAACCGTTACGTGGATATCCGGATATACCGCATTAAAGTTTGCAATCAGAGCGTCTACAGTAGCTGAGTCACCCCAACTGCCGACAGGATATGTCCACAGGGTAATGTCTGCTGCCTGTGCAGCATCCGCTGGTGCAGCAGGTTCTGCCGAATCCTGATTTGCAGTGTCCTGCGATGCCGTATTGTCTGCCGGAGCAGGAGCCGGCTCAGGCTGGCTTGTGCTGGTGTCTTTACCGCCGCAGGCAGTAAGGGAACATACCATAACCAAACTCATTAATAGTGCCGTAATTTTACGCTTCTTCATAATAATGAACCCTCCTTTTTGTGAAAATGTTATAACTGAATCAGTTTTAATTGTAATTTTATTGTACGTTTGTGTGGTATTTTTGTCAATACATTTTTGAAAAAAATTTTCTCTTTTTAAAATTTTGAAAATTTTCGCCACTTCCATTGCGACTTGTAAGGTTCTATGATATAGTTTCTTTATAGAGACTTTTATCATATTGTTACTATATGTACTTTAAGGATAACAATAGTACAATATGATAAGTAATCAGGTTGTATGTGCTGTGCACTGGAACCGTTTTGAATTGGAGGTTTGTTATGAGAATTTACAAAGCAAAAAATTATGAGGACATGAGCCGCAAGGCAGCAAACATTATTTCGGCACAGATTATCATGAAGCCCGACTGCGTGCTTGGGCTTGCCACAGGATCGACGCCGCTTGGCGCATACCGTCATCTTGTGGAATGGTATAAGAAGGGCGACCTTGATTTTTCGGAGGTTGTTACGGTCAATTTGGACGAATACAAAGGACTGACGCGTGACAATCCGCAGAGCTATTATTATTTTATGAATGAAAACCTGTTTTCAAAAGTGAACATCGATAAGGACAGAACATTCCTTCCTGACGGGACGGAGCCTGACAGTGACACTGCGTGCCTGAAATACAATAAAATCTTAAAGGGTGTCGGCGCGCCGGACCTCCAGCTCTTAGGGCTTGGACACAACGGACATATTGGCTTTAACGAGCCGGCAGAGCATTTCTCCACGGAAACGCACTGTATCACGCTCTCCGAGCAAACAATCACGGCGAATGCACGTTTCTTTGAAAACGAGAATGAAGTGCCGCGTCAGGCATACACAATGGGTATTAAGACGATTATGTCTGCGCGCATGATTTTGCTTGTCGTGTCGGGCGAGGCGAAAGCGGACATTGTGAAGACTGCCTTCTATGGACCGATTACACCGCAGGTTCCGGCTTCCATTTTACAGCTGCATCCCAATGTCGTACTCGTAGCGGACGAGGCGGCGCTGTCGAAATGGTAGGGAAGGGGAACGGTCTATGACACTGAAAAAAATTATCAATGGGGCTGTCTTTGAGGAAAATGGTTCGTTTGTCCCGCGGACCGTTTATCTGCTTGGCGAACGGATTGCCTCACAGGAGGAATACCTTGCGGCATTGGAGCAATCAGGCTCTGACAGTGAGGAAATCATTGATGCTGCGGGGAACTATGTCATTCCCGGTTTGACGGACATTCATTTTCACGGCTGTATGGGAAGCGACTGTTGTGACGGTACAGTGGAGGCGTTTCGTACGATGGCGAAGTACGAATTAAGCCAGGGCGTAACTTCGATTACGCCTGCCACCATGACCATGCCGCAGGAGGTGCTTTTTCAGATTTGCGAGGCGGCAAAGACCTTTTGCGATACGGCGGACGATTCTGCGGTTTGCGCGGATTTGTGCGGACTTTATATGGAAGGACCGTTTATCAACCATGACAAAAAGGGTGCGCAGAACGGAAACGATATTATCGGCGCTGACACGGATTTGTT
>CAMWNY010000106.1 GCA_947175775.1 uncultured Lachnospiraceae bacterium
TACACCCACCCGCGCCAAACCCCTCGGCTCCGTTGTCTCGTGGGCTCGGATTTGTTTATAAGAGACACCGGGTGAGCAGCCATACCACAAATAAATTAAAAACGACTCTCGGTAATGAAACCCTGCTGCCGCCCAACGGAAAATACACATAATCCCGAAACCACGTCTGCATCGAAATATGCCAGCGTCTCCAAAACTCCGAAACGCTTTTGGAAATATAAGGATAGCGGAAATTTTCCTCAAAATGGAATCCGAACATCTGTCCCAAGCCGATTGCCATATCGGAATATCCCGAAAAGTCAAAGAAAATTTGGAATGTATAGGCAATGGCTCCCAGCCACGCCATACACGCCGAACCTTGAAATTCGCCGCTGATAATCAGTCCAAAGGCATGGTCGGCAACTAGCGCCATATTATTTGCAATCAGTACCTTCTTTGCCAGTCCCACGCAAAAGCGCGCAGCACCTGCCGAAAAATCACTAAAATTCTCCACACGATGCTCTATTTGGTCCGCAATTGTTTCATACCGCACAATCGGACCTGCAATCAGCTGGGGGAAAAGCGCAATGTAAAGCCCGACATTCAATGGATTTTTCTGTACCTTTCCGCGCTTGCGGTACACGTCGATAACGTACGACATCGCTTGGAACGTAAAGAATGAAATCCCGATTGGAAGCGGCACAATTGGTACAGGTATCGCAGTATGCAGAAACCGGTTTATCTGCAGCACCGTAAATTCACTGTATTTATACCACCCCAAAACGCCGATATTAACACCGACCAAAATCACAAACATCAGTACGCAAATCCATTTTTTTCCGCGGGCACGGTCTATGAGAAGTCCCATAAGCCAGTTAAACAAAATGCTTCCCATCATCAGATAGACGTACACAGGTTCGCCCCACGCATAGAAAAAGAGGCTTGCCGCCAAAAGAAAAATATTTTTCAGGGTCCTTGTCTTGCGAAGCAGCGCATAGTAAACTACAAGAACCACCGGCAAAAACACAAACAAAAAAACTTCACTTGGAAAAAGCATCTCAACCTCCTACAGTTCCACTTCGCCGTCAAACACTGTCACAGCCGGTCCTGTCATATAGACTACATTGTTTTCCTGATCCCACTCACACACAATCACGCCGCCAAGCACATGCACATTGACGCGTGTATCCGTTAAACCGCCAAGCACGCCTGCAACTGCCGTCGCACAGCACCCTGTTCCGCACGCAAGCGTTTCGCCCGTACCGCGTTCCCACACGCGCATCTGTACATTCTGCCGGTCTATGACATGCACAAACTCTGTGTTTGTCCGCTCCGGAAAGCAATCATGATTTTCGAAAGACGGTCCCACAGACTCCAAATCAAATCTGCGTATATCCTCTATCTCATTCAAAAATACGACGGCATGCGGATTCCCCATTGAAACACAAGTCATTTTATATGTTGTTCCCAAAACGGAAATTTCTTCGCCAATCACCCGGGACTTTATTGAATGCACCGGCACTTTTGACGCCTCCAATATCGGCGCTCCCATATTGACGCGGACCATATCCACCTTATTATCCGCCCCCACGCTAAGCTCCAAATATTTCACGCTTCCAAAGCTTTCTATTGTAATGCTTGTCTGATCTGTCAATCCGTAATCGTAGACATATTTTGCCACGCACCGGATACCGTTTCCGCACATCTGTGCACGACTGCCGTCCGCATTGTACATTTCCATCTCAAACATTGCCTGTTTTCCCTGATTGATAAAGATTACGCCGTCTGCGCCGATACCGAAATGCCTGTCACTAAGCCGTTTTACCAGTGTCGGTTTTTTATCAGACGCTATCTGCTCACGCATGCCGTTTACATATACATAATCATTTCCGCATCCGTGCATCTTCGTAAATTTCATAATCCATCTCCTTTACTTTCCTTTCACCGCCTGTCAACTCAGCGCCAAAAGTATCTGCGCCGTCTCCACAAGACTGACGCTGTTATCCATGCTGCGCTTTAACAGATAGCGGTGTGCTTCATCCTCTGTCATATTGTTGCGCTCAATCAAAAGCTGTTTTGCGCGCTTAATAATCGCTTCGTCCTGCGCATTGCGCACACGCGGCGCTTCTTTTTGCTTTTTCCTGCGCCGCATTGATTCCTGCATCATCATCCCGACCGTGTTGATCAGCTCGTGTACCTTTAGCGGCATTGCAAGCCCGATAATGCCTGTCCCTGTCACCTCGGAAAGCACGTTTTGCGGTGCTAAAACCAACATCTCAAAGTCCGCGGAAAGATTGTTTTTAAGCTCCACACAAATCATATCGGAAAGGCGGTACCCCGAAATGATCATTCCATAGTGAAATTCGTCCGCAAACCCCAGCGCCTGTGCACCGGAGGTACAGACAGCCGTCACGCGAATTCCATTCTTTACCAAAATATTCTTAATGCTCTTGGCTTCCTCTATTTTGGCAAAGGCTACAATGATATTTGTCATTGGTACACCTCCCATTCACTCCAAGCCGCTCTAAAAGGTGCCCTAAATTTTGTACAGATATGACGCAATCTCCCAATCCGTTACCTGTGCGTCATATGTCTTCCACGCTGCCATCTTTGCATCATAAATCTGTTCAAATACACGTTCCCCCACCAAGTCCCGTAATAGAGAATCTCGCTTCATTTCCTTACACGCCTGAAAGAGGTCCGTAGGAAGCTCCTCGATACCGCGCCTTACTGCCTCCTCCTCGGAAATCGAATTAATGTTGTCATGCACTTGTACACCTGGTTCGATTTTATTGCGGATACCGTCAAGCCCTGCCATAAGACATGCCGCAATGGCAAGATACGGGTTTGCCGAAGGATCAGGGCTTCTAAGCTCAATTCTTGTATGCTCTCCCCTGATATTCGGTATGCGAATGAGTGTGTTGGCGCCAAGTGTACTCCACGCGATGTAAACCGGCGCCTCAAAACCCGGTTTTAAGCGTTTGTAGGAATTCACAAGCGGATTGGTGACCGCACAGATGCCCTTTACATGCTTCATCAGTCCGCCCATAAACCAGTACGCTTCGCGGCTTAGACCATTTTCTCCATTTTGGTCGTCAAATACATTTTTTCCGTCCTTACTCAGCGACATGTTGATATGCATTCCGGAACCGCAAAATTCCTTACGCGGTTTCGGCATAAACGTCCCATGCAGTCCGTGACGCTTTGCAATCGTCTTTACGGCGAGCTTGAACGTCATAATATTATCCGCCGTATTGAGCGCTTCATCGTAACGGAAATCTACTTCATGCTGGGAAGGCGCTTTCTCATGATGACTTGCCTCCACGTCAAACCCCATATCCTCAAGGGTCAGCACAATATCCCTTCTCGCATTTTCTCCATTGTCAAGCGGTCCCATATCGAGAAATCCCGCCTGCTCGTCCGTATTGGTGGTCGGTCTGCCGTTTTCGTCTGCATTAAAAAGGAAAAATTCACACTCCGGTCCTACCTCAAAAGTATACCCCATCTCGGCAGCCTGCTTAATCGCTTTCTTTAATATGTAGCGGCAGTCTCCTTCAAAAGGCGTGCGGTCTGCACGGTACACATCACAGATAAAGCGCGCCACTTTCCCCTGCTGCGGTCGCCACGGAAAAATTGCAAAGGTATCCAAATCAGGATAAAGAAACATATCCGCATTGTCTGTCGAAAGCATTCCTTCAACAAGAGAACAGTCAAACATGCAGTCATTGTTAAGCGCCTTTTCCAACTGCCCGACCGTAATTGCCACATTCTTGAAATTACCTTCAATGTCCGTAAACTGCATACGGATAAACTCTACGTCCTCTTCCTCAACCATATTGATAATATCCTGTTTCGTATACTTTGCCATATCGTTCATTCTCCTTTTCCTCAAATCATTATGCATAAACCGTTCTGCTCGCTCATACCTTATAAAAAAGAATGAAACGGAGTCCTGCTTATGAGCTCTCATACCAAAATCGTTGTCCTTCGTTCAAAGGAATTAGTTTATGCACTTGTGCTTATTGTGATAAGTGTACTTATAATAATGACAGCCGTGTCACTTTTTGTTCCGCAAAAGGAAACTGCCGCAGAGCATACAAATCCGCAGGCGGAAACCGAAAGCGAACCGGTAACCGAAAGCGCCGAACCGCAAAGCGCAGGTGAAGCTTCTTCTCCTCAGTACGTTCCCGGCATTTACAGCAGCGCAATCAAGCTGGGTAATGCAAATGTGGAGCTTCAGATTACGGTGGACGCAGACCATATCAACTCCATAACACTCTCGAACCTAGATGAATCGGTTTCCACACTCTATCCGCTGATGCAGCCGACATTAAGCGAACTGTCG
Organism: uncultured Lachnospiraceae bacterium; assembly: GCA_947175775.1. Classification (GTDB taxonomy): domain Bacteria; phylum Bacillota; class Clostridia; order Lachnospirales; family Lachnospiraceae; genus COE1. Next base: position 4,325 of record CAMWNY010000106.1, read on the forward strand.
GCAAGCATACTCGAAAATCAAAGCCTTGACGGAATCAGCTATACCGACGAAAACCGCTATACCTCAATGCTTTTGATGCAGGCAATCAGCGCCACGCTTGACAAGGCACTGGTATCGGAAAACGCCGACTCACCGGATATGAGCACAATCTACTAAATCCGCTCCAGCTCGTCAAGCCAAATGCGGGCACACGCATCCGAGGGCATCCGTAAATCGCCTCTCGGGGAAAGCGCCACGCTTCCGACCTTCGGACCGTCCGGAATGCAGGAACGTTTGAACTGCTGTGCAAAAAATCTTCTGTAAAAAGTTTTGAGCCATTTTAAAATGACATCCGTGTCATATTCTCCCTTGAAGGTCTGTACCGCGATACGGTACACCTTTGAGGGCGGATAACTGCAGCGCAGCATATAATAGAGGAAAAAGTCATGCAGTTCGTAAGGTCCTACCAGGTCCTCCGTCTTTTGGGATATTTTTCCATCGTCTTTTGGCGGCAGAAGCTCGGGACTCACCGGCGTATCAATGACATCCAGCAACACGGATGTCATTTCTTTTTGATTACAGGTATCCGCGTAATACTGTACAAGATGGCGCACCAGCGTTTTCGGCACGCCGGCATTCACTCCGTACATCGACATGTGGTCCCCGTTGTAGGTCGCCCAGCCGAGCGCAAGCTCCGACATGTCTCCTGTTCCAATCACAAGTCCCCCCTGCTTATTTGCAATATCCATAAGAACTTGCGTTCGTTCCCTCGCCTGACTGTTTTCGTATGTCACGTCATGATTATCCACGTCTTGTTGAATATCCTCGAAATGCTGCAAAACCGCCTGTTTTATATCCACTTCTATCAGCTCTGCACCGCAGGTTTCTGCAAGCTTGCAGGCATTTTCATACGTCCTGTCCGTTGTGCCAAAACACGGCATGGTGACTGCCTTAATCGCACTCCGTTCAAGCCCGAGCATATCAAACGCCCGTACTGTCACAAGCAGGGCAAGCGTGGAATCCAGTCCGCCCGAAATGCCAATCACTGCCGTCTTTGCGTTTGTATGCGCCAAGCGCTTCTTCAAGCCGTTTGCCTGTATCGAAAGAATCTGCTCACAGCGCTTTGTTTTTGTATTTTCATCAGCCGGCACAAACGGCATACGGTTAAAGGTTCTTGAAAGTTCTGTTTTTTCTGCCTTCTCATAGTGAAAAGAAACGGTAAGATAAGGATGCTTATTCTTTGGCACAAAGGTGGTCATTCGCCTACGCTCCATCCGAAGCTTCTGTATATCAAGATCTGCATAGAGAATTCCCGTCGTAAACGATGTGCTTTCCGAAAGAACTGTACCGTTTTCCGCAATAATGTTATGTCCGCTGTACACAACATCCTGTGTGGACTCCCCGTCTCCTGCACTCGCATAGACATATGCCGACAGAAGCCTTGCGCTTGTCGCTTTTACAAGCTCTTTCCGGTAAGTATCCTTTCCGACCAAATCATTGCTTGCCGAAAGATTTACAATCACATTCGCTCCCGCAAGCGCATGGCGGGTACTTGGCGGGTCCACCGACCACACGTCCTCGCAAATCTCACATCCGACCACAAGCCCTTCCATATTGTCACAGGCAAACAGAATATCGGTTCCCAAAGGAATTCCATCATCCGCAAGCCCTTTTCCCGGCGCAAAATGCCTCGCTTCATAGAACTCGCCATACGACGGTATATTTTCCTTGGGGATAAATGCAAGTATCTCACCGCTTTTCAGAACTGCCGCCGCATTATATAACTTCTGCTCTTTTTCAATCGGAAGTCCCACAAACACAAGCGCGTCGGTATCCTCCGTATCTTTTGCAATCCGAAAAAGCGCTTCTTTTGCTTCATTCAAAAGCGTATCCTGCAAAAACAAATCGCTGCAGGTGTAACCCGTGATACAAAGCTCCGGCAGCACAATCACTTTTGCGCCTGCGCGGTCCGCCTCCAAAATAAGATTTGTGATTTCACCTGCATTGTATACCGTATCCGCTACTTTTATTTTTGGCGTGACTGCCGCCACCTTCAGAAAACCGTCCGTCATTTTTACAGCTATGCTCCTTTCACTTTGCCGCGTCCAGCAGCCCCTTTAAATCCGCTATCTCAAAATTATAGATTTTGTCACAGAACTGACATCTGACCTCCACAGGCTTCGTGTCATCAATCATTTCCTGAATATCCTTTTTTCCAATACTGATAATCGCCCGCTCCACACGCGCCCGACTACAATCGCACAGATACTGTGTGGGAATCGTATCATTGATTTCCAGCCCCAAATCACCTAACAAAAGCTCCAAAAGCTGCTCCGGCGTATTTCCCGCATCTAAAAGATTGGTCACACTGTCCATCGATTTGAGCTTTTCCTCCAGTACGTTTATCGTCTCATCTTCCGCAAAAGGCATCAGCTGTATGATAAAACCGCCTGCCTGTTTTACGGTGTTGTCCTTTTCCATTAACACCCCAAGACCGACAGCGGAAGGCACCTGTTCTGACGTTGCAAAGTAGTAGGTTAAGTCCTCCGCAATCTCTCCTGTCTGTATTTGAGTCTGTCCCACATACGGCTCTTTTAAACCCATATCCTTAATAACGCTCAGGATTCCGTTTCCGACAGCGCCGCCGACATCCAGCTTTCCAAGCGCATTGGGAGGCAGCATCACCTGCGGTTCAAGCGCCGCGCCCTTTACGTTTGCATGCGCATCGGCATTTACCGTAAGACCTCTTACCGGACCGTCACAGTGAATCTGCATGGTGAGCACATCCTTCTCTCCCTTTAACATACTCCCCATCATCGCCGCTGCCGTGAGCAGTCTGCCAAGCCCTGCCGTGACGACCGGACTTGTGTTATGAATGCGCCTTGCCTCCTCGACAAGCGCTCTTGAAGTAACCGCAAATGCCCTAATCTGCGCATTTGCCGCCGTCGCCCTCACAAGATAGTCCTTCATTTTCCATTCTCCTTTGCTATACAGTATATCCTCTCACTCGTATCCGTAACCTCCGAAAGCGTATCGGCATCATATGCTTTCACAAACTCCAGTTTGGATTCTTTTAACAGCCGCTTCATCTCGTCAAGCGTATATCCCCGCTGAAAATGCTCCTCCGAAAAACGCAAAAAAAGTTCCTGACCCGTTTCAGAAACCGCTTCGTTTCTCACAAATATGGTAAGGTCATATTCATTGATACAATGCCTGCTGTCATAAAAGTTTTCCCATATAAAACTGCATTCCTCTCTGTTTTCCGCAATTGTCGCGTCACCGATTGTTTCATATTTATATTTGGTGTTAAAGTCAAACATAAAAATCCCGCCGGGGTCCAAATAGTTGTTGACAAGCCGAAAGCATGAAAGCAGGTCTTCCTCCTCCAAAAGATAATTTATGCTGTCGCACACGCTCACCACCGCACGCACGGTACCATACAGCTCAAATTCCCGCATATCCTGCAGAAGATACCGGATGTCGCTGCCG
>CAMWNY010000107.1 GCA_947175775.1 uncultured Lachnospiraceae bacterium
CGGTATTTGAGGGCGTGATGGCAGGAAAGGTAAAGGCAACGGTAGTTGACCGGGACGGAAATGCGCTTAAGCCTGCACAGTATACGGTTAAAATCTATAAGACGGCGGACGGACCGGAAGCATATGGAGCAAAGGATAAGCTTACAGCAGGAGCAACGGTTTACGTGGAAGCCGCGGCTAAGGATAACGTGAACCTTGCGGGAAGTACGCCGAGGGCGGAATTCAAGGTAGGAAAGGATATATCCAAGGCGAAATTTGCCCTGAAGAAAGGACTTAAGAAGGCATACACGGGCAGCCAGGTTCAGCTTGAGGAAGGCGACATGACAGTGACGCTGAAAGGCGTATCAGGTCAGCTTAAGTTAGGAGAGGACTATGTGATTGCGGCATATTCAAACAACATCAATAAGGGAACGGCGACAGCAGTGATTAAGGGTATCGGCGATTACAGTGGTACAAAGACCGTGAAGTTTAAGATTACACAAAAGACAATGAAAAAAGGAAGCACGGCAAACTAATATGCAAAGCCCCTTGGAGCGAAAACTCCAGGGGGCTTGTTTTATGCACGCGGGCACCCAAAGGAAATGGGACGTCTACATTTATGCGGAAACGTCAAATGCACCGTGCCCGTGCACATTATTATGGAATATATACAAAAAAATATAAAAATTTTGTGAAATAAAAAAATCTTAAAATATTGTAAAACTTGGAGAAATTTGATAATATTAAGATATGTAAAAAGCTTTTAGCAGAATAGGGGCTTAATTTTTGCACGGGCACGGAGCGTGCCGGGCGGGTACAATTAATTTGAATAGGAGGAAGGATATGAGCAAATTCAGAAATGGGCTTATGAAACGTGTCATGGCAGTGATTTTATCGGGCGCTATGGTAATGTCGAGTATGACATCCTATGCAGCGGAAATCAACTATGACATTGTGGATGAGAATGTTGAAACTGCTTCACAAAGCAGTGAGCCTGAGGCGGAAGAGACGGTGTCTTTGGAAGCCGAGAAGACGGATGAAGAGACAGATACAGCGGTCGAAAGCGAAACTGCTGGAGCAACGGAATCAACTGCTTTGACAGAAACAGAAACTGTGCCGGCAGAAACGCAGACCGATAGTTCTACGGAAGCGGCAGCTCCGGAAGAAGAGACGATATCGGCAGAAACACAGACAGACAGCTCTGTGGAAACCGAGGAAGCGACGGAAACAACAGAAATAACAGAAACAACGGAGATTGCTTCTGAGACAGAAGTTTTGTCAGAGACAGAGACGGTTGAAGAGGAATCAACCGAAGAGATGTCAACGGAACTTGAGTCAGAAGAAGAGGAGACGACGGAAGAGTCGCAGGAAAATGAGGCGGCGGCTCCGGATGATTCCATGATTGATCTGAAGAATGGATTGAAAAAGGGTCAGATTTATGGTGATCAGGATATTTTAAAGATTTCCGTGCTGGAGGATTTTAAGGGTTCGGGCGGAACGACGATTGACGATGTTAAATATAATAATTCTGCTGCAGGAAGCAATAACCCTCTGCAGGGAAGTGCAAATATCTCGGCATCAGTTCTGATTCCAGATAAAGGTGCGGCTTTTAAAATAGAGGCTATAAAGGCGTCGAAGATTACCTTTGCAGTAGGTGACGCAAAAGGCAAGATTTATTACTTTGCAAAGGATAATGGAGGCGGTTCGGGCACGTGTATCAGCTCAGGCGCGGTTTCTAAAAATGATACGTATACATTTAAAATGGATGCCGGAAATACCTATTATTTCTGCTTAGGCGGTTCAAAAATAAAGGTATATGGCATTAAATGGGTGGAAAGAGACCTTGAAGCAGAGCAGAACCGTCCTGATTGGAACAGCGAAGTGGCAGCGCCCAAAATTTCGAGTGTAGCTGTTGACGGTTCAGACAAAGGCAAAGTCATTGTAATGGTAGACGCAGTGATTGGCGACAAGGGCGCTGATAAGGTTGAAGCATTTATGTATGATGCAAACGGGGACGAAGTGGGAGACGCTGAATCTGTAAAAGAGAGAGAGCAGACAAAGTTTGAATTCTTCCCGCCTTCAACCGGAAGCTATACCTTTAAAGCTGCAATCAGCCGTAACGATGAAAAAACCAAGATAGAAGGCGAAGCATCAGCTCCGTTCGACTTTACACTTCCGCTTGTGGTTCCCGAATTTAAAGGAACAACAAATCTTGGCGACGGACAGGTAGAGCTTAAGTGGGACATTGTTCCGGAAGCGGATAAGTATATTGTAGAGTCTGTAAGCAACCCTGAGTTGGGAGAGATGGAGAGTGCAAATTCCAGCATTGTGATTAAAGACCTTACCGTAGGGCAGAAATACTCGTTTACAGTCTATGCAATGAGAGGCGAGGAAAAGACAGAAAAATCTAAGCCGGTAGAAATTGAAGTAACCAAGGAAAAGAAACTGAATTGGGAATTCTCCACATATGGAAATGGTACAAGTAAAGGCAAGGATACAGTAACCGTAGATGAAAAAGAAGGTTCTGTAAGAATAGAAGCAAACAGCGGTAAAATAGTGCCTGCTTCTAACGACGGATTGACATTTTACTATACACAGTTAGACCCGAACACAACCAACTTTACATTCTCTGCAAAAGTACATGTAAATTCATGGACATATTCGAACGGACAGGAAGGCTTCGGTCTTATGGTATCGGATAGTGTCGGTAAGGAATACAAGCAGTATTGGACCAACAGCTATCAGGCAGTCGTATCAAGAGTCAGCTATCGTTGGAACGGTGTGTCAATATCCGAAGACGGTTCAGGACAGAGAATCGACATGCAGCTTGGTGTGGGATCTACAGAAAAAACAGGTGTTACGCCAAAAGACCAAAAAGACATTGCAAACGGTATTATTACGGCGCCCAGAAAATTCAGCGCAGAGACGTCATCTATTGATACGACGTTCGCAAAATATGGTGATGGTCAGTATAATATTGTAAAGAATTATAAAAATAATCCGGCGCCGAAAGGCAGCGATCATGAGCAGTATGAAGATTTTGAACTTCAGATACAGAAAAATAACACGGGTTATTTCGTGAGCTATACAAACCCGGACGGAAATACGACGCTTAAGAAGTATTATGATCCAAAGGCATTGAATCTGATTGAAAGCGATACAATCTACGTTGGTGTGTTTGCTTCAAGAAACGCAGACGTAACCTTTACGGATATAAAGCTTGATACAATTTCGCCGGAAGATGATGAACCGGCAGAAGAAAAACCGATTAAGATTGTAAACGCATCAAACAGTATTGTATCGGGAGGCTTAACAAACTCTCCGGAATATACATTTGCATTTGCAAGCAACTGGTATGGAAAGCTTGTCCTTAAGGATAGCGAAGGAAATATTTTAAGCAGACACAAAGAGAAGGACGAGAATGGGAACGAAGTAGAACTTGACTATTATGATGTCAAGGGAACGCTTGATCCGGATTTGTCAACACTTTTGGACGGCGACAATGCGAGAGATACGAAGGTGTGCATTGAGCTTGACAATCTCTCTGTAGGTAAAAATGTTTATACGGTAGAGTTTACTCCGGACAAGGACTGGTCTCCCAGTAAAGAGGTGAAGGAGGACGGCACGGTTCGTAACCTTATACAGCTCAAGAGCTATGATATGGTCAGAATTACCCATACGGTAGAGTATAAAAAATACGGTGAAGAAGGACAGACCATTTATGTATCGCAGGAAGGTAAGTCTACCAACATAGGTACAAAGGAAAGCCCGCTTGATATTTATACGGCGGTGAGATATGCATTGCCTGGTCAGACAATTATTCTTGCAGGCGGACGCTACAGCTTAAACAGAACACTTCAGATACCAAAGGGCATTAACGGAAAACCGGACATCGTAGATGGAAAGGAAACCTATAAAAACTATATCAAGATGATCGGAGATCCGAATTCATCTGAAAGACCCGTGCTCGACTTTAACAGTCTGGTAGCAGCTGTGGTTACGGTAGGAGACTATTGGTATTTCAAGAACTTTGATGTAATTCGTTGTAAAGACGGTGAGAAGGGTATTCAGGTATCCGGAAGCTATTGTGTATTTGACAGAGTGGATACATACAAGAACGGAAGTACCGGATTGCAGATTTGCCGTGCATCGGGAACGGATACATATAAGGATTGGCCGGAATATAATCTGATTTTGAACTGTAACTCATATCTTAACGTAGACTCAGGTTATGAAGATGCTGACGGATTTGCGGCAAAGCTTACAAGCGGAAGCGGCAACGTGTTTGACGGATGTATCGCGGCATTCAATGCGGATGACGGATGGGATTTATTCTCAAAAGCACAGACAGGAAGCATTGGCGCTGTTACAATTCGAAACAGTATTGCATACAGAAATGGTTATGTATTGTTTGACGAAAATGACAACCTTGACGAGAACGGACGGCTTGTATTAGGAAAAGGAAACGGAAATGGTTTCAAAATGGGCGGCGACGGTCTTAGGGCAGGAACAAAGTACGATCCGGATTATGACCCTGACGCACTGATCCCGGAATCAGGACACAAGTTATATAATTCACTGTCCTTTGGCAACAAGTCAAAGGGAATTGCATCCAATAACGCGCCAAACATTAAGGTATACAATTCCGTATCATGCAATAATGGTGCACAGAATGACAAAGGGGCATGGGAAGGATCGAACATCGGTTTTTCAGCATATGATACGAACCCGCATACGGATTATGAACTTAGAAATGTAATTTCATTCAGAACAGAAGAAGATAAATTCGGAATCGGGGATAGCGTTGTTCCTAGAGGACAGCAGGATGACGATAAGATAAACGGTAAGACTGCATACTACTGGAGCACGGTTGATAAAGCGGCAAAAAATGCAAATGGAGATAAAATTACGGCGGACAGCTTTGTCAGCCTTACGTATGACAGCTTGAACCGCGTAGATAAGGATTACTGGAGAAACGCGGACGGAACTGTAAATACGCATGATTTCCTGAAGCTTAAAGATGACGTTCAGACAGGCAGCAAGCCGGAGGATAATCCTTCCATGGGAGGCAGCCCTTCCATTGATATAGAAGATCAGATTGGTGAGGATACGGACGGAAGCATAACAGGCGGTTCTTCAGGTTCGGAAGATGACGCGTCATCGGATTATGGTGAGGATTATCCGGCAGGCGGAATCAACGAGAAAGAGCATTACGGAAAAATTTGGGTAGCGGATATTAAGTATGTTGATTACACGGATAAAGAGCCGATTTATTATACAGGAAAGAAGATAGAGCCGGAAGTACACGTACGTTTCAGTGCGGATACACCTTTGCTTGTAAAAGGAAAAGGCTATAATCTGAAGTTTTCTAATAACGTAAATGCAGGTACAGCGACAGTTAATGTTATCGGCGCTACGCATTATGTAGGATTTACGGCAACAAAGACCTTTGAGATTTTACCGGTAGATATTAATGACAACGCTATATCAATTCCTTCCAGCGTTGCAGTTGCGCAAGGCGGCGATGTTCAGGCGGCGGTAAAACCGACCTGGAAGGGCAAGGCGCTTAAGAAGGACGTAGAGTATACGGTAAGTCCGGTTGAAGGAGAACCGAATAAACTTCTTGTAAAGGGTGTAGGCAATTTCACGGGTGAGAAGATAATCAGTGCGTATACGGTTCCGGCAGATCAGCTGATGAGCAAGGCAAGCGTAGCAATCCTTGCTGAGGATAAGAACCCGTTCTATACAGGCGAAGAATGCAAACCGCGCGTTGAAGTAAAGATGAACGGCAGCGTAGTTACAACAGGCTATACTGTAGAATATGCAAACAACATTGAAATCGGAAAAGCTACGCTTACAGTAGTCGGCGATGGTGTGACATATTTTGGCAGCAAGAGTGTCGGCTTCAGCATCAAGGGCGGAAACCTTAAGAATGTTGCTGATGTCATTGACAAGAAAGGAACACTTACATCGTATGTTGCGAATGGCGTAACATTTAACGGACGTTCCTGCGCAGTACCGGAGAATACCATTGAAGTAAAGCTGAAAGGCAAAGAAATCAAACTGAAGAATGGTACTGACTATAAGATTGTACAAAAGGGTACGGATAAAGCAGGTTCTGCAACGGTTACAATTAAGGGTATCAATAATTACAGCGGCGCAGTTAGCTACAAGTATAAGATTTCACCGCTTGACGTGAATGATGCATCAGTACAGATTACGCATCCGAAGACGCTTGAATATGCATTTACCGGAGCGCAGTTTATTCCCGAGCAGAACTTTAATATCCGGATTAATAATACGATTGTTGAGAGCAGCAATTATAAGCTGACATACAAGAATAATACTCTTGTAGGAGAAAACGTAGCAACGGTAACGGTAGCAGGACAAAAGGGGCTGGTTGGAAAGAAAGATATTACATTCAGCATTTCAAAAGCATCAATGACAGACAATATAGACTTTAACGTAACGGCAAAAGAGATTACGACAGGCGGTAAAGACTTAAAGTATTCTGATCTTAGGAAAGCCGGAGTGGGTGTTACACAGTCAATCAATAAGAAGAACAAGAAGCTTTCCGCAGGACGCGATTACGATAAGGACAACATTAAGTACTATATTGATACAAATGATAACTATGAAATTGATGATGAGGATATTGAAATTACAAGTAAGATTACTTCCAACGAAACAGTCAAGGAATTCAAGGAGAAAGGTTATCTGACGATACTTGTAAGAGTAGAGGCAATGGAGAGTAACCCTAAGTGCTTCTATACAGGACATGCGGACGGGTATTTCAGGGCTGCAATGTGGAATATCGCGAAAGTGAGAATTACCAATATTAAGCCTAGAGTATTTGGTAAGAATTATAAGAAGGGTAACGGTCAGTCAACACCGATGACATGGACAGATACGGAAGTTGCAAAGCTTGAGGATTATATAACATTCAAGTATTGGACAGATAAGGAAGAAGTATTGACATGTCAGGATTTAATCGGAGCATACACTTATGATTCCACATATCTTGATAAGGACGGATTTGCAATTGTGCCAAACAGCTATAAAAAGAATAATCAGTGTGGTACGGCAAGCTTTATAATCAAGGGAACCGGAAAATTTGCGGGAACAAAGAAAGTAAGCTTTAGCATTGTCAATTTGGCAGTTGCAGAAAAGATGAAAGCGGCAGGTAAACCGGTTGAAGAGTAATCATTAAAGAAGAAAGGCATCCCATCACTCCATGTGGTGGGGTGCTTTTTTTTGCTTTACAGGAAATTACGTCCTATAAAGTAAAGAAACCTCCAGGGGATGTGCACTCCGCGCTAAGGAATATGGTTGCTAAAGCAACCGCGCTCCGGCGCGACGAGTCCGGCGAGCCGGACACTTTTTTACAGTGTTTTTCATGTATTTGTGCAAATGTAACAAAAAAAGAATGGAAAGTTTGGCTGATAAAAACGAAAGAAATAAAAAAAATTACACAATCAAATATTGAAAATGGTATAGTTATTTGTTAAAATGAATGTACTCGGTTAATTTTTGGACAAAATAGTAAAAAAAGATCGAATGCTGCGACGAAATTTGGTACTATTTGGTACAAAAAAAGACCAGTTGAAACAAGAAAACTAGAAAACTGGTGTGTTATATTAAGGCATCCTTAACATTTTATTAAATTTTTATAAAAGTCACCTAGCATTTTGGTATATAGTGAAAAAT
>CAMWNY010000108.1 GCA_947175775.1 uncultured Lachnospiraceae bacterium
CTGACATTTTTATTGTACATCAGCTCCGGCTTTCCGATTGCCTTATAGCGCGACAAATGCGAAAAACAGTCAATCCCAAGCTCCTGTTCAATCTGGGAGAAATCAAAATGAAACAGATTACGGAATACCCTGAAATCATTTTTGGCAAAATGATTGACACTGCCGTCGTTTGCTCCTACTTTTTCACAAGTGATGCTGAACGGATTTTCGTTTGTCACAAGAAAGAATGTCAGATAGTTGTGCCATAAATTATAATTAAAGCCATAATCCGTCGCCACGATTAAGAGCCTTTTTAGCTGTGTGTAAATGTCCTTAATCAGCGCAGGCTTTGCACTTGTCTCTTCGTCAAAGCGGCGGAAAATTTCGCCCATCTGATAAAGAATACAGTTCTCGTCCATGTCTCCGTACATTATTAATTTTGCGATTTCCCGATACATTATAAAACCTCCGTTTTTATTAAAATCTACTTTATTCCTACAATATCCTTGATAACCTCACCCGCAAGGATTAGTCCCGCAACAGACGGCACAAAGGAAACGCTGCCCGGTATCTGCCTTTTTCTGACATCCGTGTCAGTTTCCTGCAAATCATTTATGACACTCATGTCATTTTTTGGCGTTATCGGTTTTTCCTGCGAATACACCACCTTGAGTTTATCAATCCCTCTTTTTTTCAGCTCCCTGCGCATCACCTTTGCGAGTGGACAGACGCTTGTTTCATAAACGTCCGCTACCATAAAAGCACTTGCATCAAACTTATTTCCGGCACCCATTGAACTGATTATCGGTGTATTTGTCCTGTGCGCCTCCATAACAAGCGCAATTTTCCCTGTCACCGTATCAATTGCATCCACGATATAATCGTAGTCGTAAAAGTTGAACTCCGATGCTGTTTCCGGCAGAAAAAAAGTTTGATGCGTATTGACTGCTGCCACAGGATTGATGTCCAAAATGCGCTCCTTTGCCACGTCGACCTTGTAACGTCCTATCGTGCTGTGTGCGGCAATAATCTGACGGTTGATGTTCGTCAGGCTGACTCTGTCGTTATCTATCAGGTCCAATGTCCCGATACCGCTGCGCGCAAGCGCCTCCACAACATATCCGCCAACGCCGCCAACGCCAAACACTGCAACCTTTGCGTTTTTTAGCTTTTCCATTCCCTCATCGCCCACAAGAAGCGCCGTCCTTGAAAACGCATTATTCAAAATCAGCACCTCCTGTATCCCTTGTCCAAATCTCCGGTTTTATATCTGCATAATTGTCCAAAAAGTGATGCTTCACGCCGTCCTGCTTATATGCAATCACCGTGCTAAGATTCACGTTTTCCACACTTTTAAAGATATTGTTTTCCACAAATGGATTGACCTTTTTGAGCTGTTTAATGAGCTGCTTAACCTCTTTCCGCTTGGAAGAATTTTCATGCTCGTTCACAAACACACTGTTTTGCGTAAATTTGCATGCACACTGTAAAAATGTCAGATTGTGATAATCGCGCCATGCCTTGATGCTTTCCTCCCGGATCAGATACATCGGACGGATTAATTCCATTCCTTCAAAATTTGTGCTGTGAAGCTTTGGCATCATTGTCTGCACCTGTCCTCCGTAAAGCATTGCCATCAAAATCGTTTCAATCACGTCGTCAAAATGATGTCCGAGTGCAATTTTATTACAGCCAAGCGCGTGTGCCTTGCTGTAGAGATACCCGCGCCGCATACGCGCGCACAAATAACACGGCGAATTTTCAATATTGTAGACCGATTCGAAAATATTGGTTTCAAAGACCGTAATCGGAATATTGAGCCGCCTTGCGTTATTTTCAATTAACGCCCTGTTCTGCGGCATGTATCCGGGGTCCATCACAAGAAACTCCAAGTCAAAATCAAATTTGTTATGACGTTTCAACTCTTGAAAAAGCTTTGCCATCAACATGGAATCCTTGCCGCCCGATATGCAGACCGCAATTTTATCCCCCTCCTGTACAAGGTCGTATTCACGTATCGCTTTTGTAAATCTGCACCATAATTTTTTTCTGTGCCGTTTTCTTAAATCCTGCTCTATCTCAAGATAATCCGTTTCATTTTCTGACACTTGTGTCATATTTTCGTTCATTGTAATTGGCTGCCTTTCTGATTTGTTTTCCGTTCTTTTTGTCTGCGCGGAAAATGATTGGTATCATTTTAGCACGATTTTATACAGAGTGCAATTTGTTTGCCCCAAAATCATACTTATGCCGCAGATGTAAAAAAGTGTCCGTCTCGCCGGACTCTCGCGCCGGAGCGCGGTTGCTTTAGCAACCATATTCCTTAGCGCGGAGTGCGCATCTCCCGGAGGGTTTTTTACTTTATAGGACGTAATTTCCTATAAAGCAAAAAAGCTGCTGCAAACCGCAACAGCCTTCCTGCTTATAATCTCTGCTTTTTATTCTTCAAACGGAATGACAGCCCCGTCATATGTATCATTAATGTACTGCTTAATTGCATCTGACTTCAGTACCCCGACAAGCGCCTGAATACCCTCGTCGCCTTCATGACCTTCCTTAACCGCAATCACATTTACATATGTCTTTGCTGCCTCAGAATCAGAAGTCTCGTATGCCACCGAGTCATTTGCCACCGAAAAACCTGCCTGCAATGCATAATTACCGTTTAATACAACAAACGCAACCTCGTCCTTTACACGCGCAACCTGCGCCGCCTCAAGCTCAAGGATTTCCACGTCAATCTTCTTTTCCTCAATATCATTAACCGTAGCTTCTAAACCCGCGCCTTCCTTCAGGGTAAGCACACCGTTATCTTCAAGAAGCAGCAGTGCCCTCGCCTCGTTTGTGGTGTCGTTGGGAACTGCTATTGTATCACCGTCCGCAAGCTCACTCAAATCCGACTTTGTGCCGGGATAAATCCCAAACGGCTCATAGTGGATACCGCCCGCATTGACAAGATGTGTGCCCTGCTCCGCGTTAAAACTGTCAAGATAAGGAATATGCTGAAAATAGTTCGCATTGAACTCCTCGCTCTCTACCACATTGTTTGGCAGAATATAATCATCAAATACCGTTACGTCAAGCGTCCAGCCCTGCTGCGCAAGAATAGGTGCAACCTGCTCAAGGATTTCCGCATGCGGCGTCGCGGAAGCCGCTACTGTTATCGTACCCTTGTTTTCAACCTCTGCAGGTGCCGATGCCTGTGCCGTCTCTGCAGGTGCCTGTGTTGCCTCCGGAGCATTGTCCGCCGGCTGTACGGTCTCTGCCGGATTTGCTGCCGGCTCTGCGTCCGAACCGTTTGACGAACCGCAGCCTGCAAGCAGACCAACTGACAAAACTGCCGCGCCTGTCAACGCGATTACTTTTTTCGTTACCTGATTTTTCATAATATGACCTCCTTTAAAATACATCCTGTGAAAGATTATCTTTCACGTCTCCTTCATTTGCGTCCTCAATTCCTACTTGTTTAGTAGGTATATGAGGAATATATCACTTATGCATATATCTGTCAACCGTTTTTTGTATATTTTTCCAATATTTTTCCAATGTACCAAAAAATATACAATGGTCACGATTTCGACCACAGATAACAGTACGCCTGCGTTCTGGCAGCAAAGCGCGCCGTTTTCAACAGCTCCCTAAGCTCCTCTTTCGTAAACCACTTCGGTTCAATCTCCTCGACTGTAGATGTGCTTGCACGAAATGCACCCTTTGCCTTTCCGACCACGCATACATTAATCTCATTACTAAATCCAACTGCACTGTAACTTGGACCGATAAAATCATCAATTTCATACAATTCAAGCCCTGTTTCCTCCCAAAGCTCGCGCTTTGCGCTCTCAAGCGGCTCCTCTCCCTCGTCAATCAAACCTGCGGGAAAATTATACACCCAGTCACCGACTGCCATGCGAAACTCCTTGTTAATCAAAAGCCGCTCACCGCTCTCATCCGTAACGATAATCACCACGGAATCAGGCTTTTT
The DNA here is from genome assembly GCA_947175775.1 of uncultured Lachnospiraceae bacterium. Classification (GTDB taxonomy): domain Bacteria; phylum Bacillota; class Clostridia; order Lachnospirales; family Lachnospiraceae; genus COE1. The sequence goes on from CAMWNY010000108.1 coordinate 3,962, forward strand.
CCCATTCAACGCCTCCAACGTGTCAAGTGCCTTATTGCGGCTGATAATCTCATATATTTTCTCTTTTTTATCCACCGTCTCATAAACAATGTCATAGCGTGTAATAAATTTACCTGCTTCTTTTTTTGAAATTCCTTTAAACTGCATTTGGTAATCCTGCTCCTTCCTTTTGTTATATTATTCCGATACAGAACTGATAAAAGCGTGCGCACACGCACACGCTTTTATCAGTATGTTAATTGCAGTTAAATATCAATAAAATCCATATCGTCCTCATCATTTGTAAGCATGCTTTTTGCCTTCTGCCCTCTTTGCTGCTGCATGTTCTGTGGAGGACGATTATTTTGCGGATTAGGTCTTCTTTGCCCCTGTGGATGACCGTTTGGCCCCTGTGATGCCGGACGGCGCGGCGGCTGTCCATTATTTCCTTGCGGCATGCTTCCCTGAGGCGTCGGACGGCGCGGCGGCTGTCCGTTTGGTCCCTGCGGCGCTCCTCCCGGTCCCTGCGGCGCCGGACGACGCGGCGGCTGTCCGTTTGGTCCCTGCGGATGACCGTTTGGTCCCTGCGATGCCGGACGGCGTGCCGGCTGCTGGTTTCCCTGTTGCTCCGGACGGCGCACCGGCTGCCTTCCCGGTCCCTGCGGCGCCGGACGGCGTGCCGGACTCGGTGCATCCTTTATATCGTCAAGCTCTTCTAAATCGTCTATATCATCATCCTCATCCGGATAATCGTCATCTTCTTCGTATTCCTCATAATAATCGCTGTTTCCCTTTAATTTCACAAACAATATCAGAATAACAGCTGCCATAATCACAATCACAACACCCATCGCTATAATCGGGACAAGATTCCCGCTCAAAGCCATTTCATTTGGAACGGTCGCATTTTCCGCCGTATACGGATACCTCTGATATGCGTTTAATTCTCTGTCAAACAGATACCAGCCCTCTTCCCCATTCTGCTTTTGTGCATAAAGAATAAAAAACGTTCCGTTTCTGTATGCTTTAATTTTCTGATTATTCCAATCAAGCGATACGAGCTCAAAGCCCGGCATCACATACGGTTCTTCGTCCACATTCATATAAATCACGCCCGCATACTCGTCTGCACCGGAATTGTCTTCCTGCTTCGGCTCTTCCTCCTGCGGCTGTGTTTCCGGCTCTGTCTGCGGCTGCCCTTCCGAATTTTCCGCACCCGTGATCTCCGAAATTGCCGGGTCATCCGGCACATTGTCAAACGTAATCAAATCCGAACGGATAAAACCGTTAATGTCCTTATCGCTGTGCTTAAACGTTACCTGAAACCACTTTTGATTGTCCGTTCCTGTCGTCTCTCCTGTCACGGCGACCACAATCCCGCGGCTTACCGTAGCAACCTCCGTGCTGTCGGTCGACGCGCTTTTTCTGACGCGCACGCCATTCTTTACAACCGTAGCAGCCCTCGCCTGCGTCGGCGTAACGGCTAATGTGCTATCGCCTGTATTCCCTGCCGCGTTTTCACCACCTGTATTTGCGGGAGCATTCACCGTAGGCAGTGATCCCGAACCGCTTCTGTCAATCAAATCAGCACGAATATAGCCTTTCGTGTTCGCATTGACATAGACCTGATACCACTTCTTTCCGTCCGTGCCTGTCGTCTCCCCGATAATGTCAACAGTGCCTCCCTTTGCAACACTTCCAAGCTGTTTGCTTGTCGTATCGGCCGTCTCCCTGATTTTTGCACTCTCGACCTTAACAGTACCCTTTTCGTCAGCAAGACACACCATTGTCATGCTCAAAACCAAACAAAACAACAATGCCGCAAAAATATGCTTCACGCTTCCTCTAAAGTTTCTCATGAATAATCCTCCATTCTTCTGTCAACCCACTATATCAATTCAGTCTCCTCTACGCCTCGTCAATCGCTTTTCCAATATCGTTTCTCATATACTTATTGTCAAAGTCAACCCACGCGGCAGCTGCATACGCGTTTTTACGCGCTTCCTTCAAGTCAGCCCCTTTCGCTGTCACACCAAGCACACGTCCCCCGTTTGTGACAAATCTGCCGTTATCGTCAAGCTTTGTGCCTGCATGAAAGCAGTAATACCCCTCCTTACCTTCAAAATTTTCAAGTCCCCTGATTTCAAGTCCCTTTTCATATTTTACGGGATAACCGTCGCTTGCAAGCACCACGCACACCGCGGCGTTCTCTTCAAACTGCAAGTCAATCTCGTCAAGCCTCCCGTCAATACATGCCTCAAGCACGTCAATCATATCATTTTTCATGCGCGGAAGCACAACCTGCGCCTCGGGGTCTCCGAACCGTGCATTGTACTCCAACACCCTCGGTCCCTTCGGTGTGAGCATTAACCCAAAAAAGATAATCCCCTGAAACGCCCTGCCCTCTGCCGCCATCGCGTCAACCGTCGCCTGATAAATATGTTCTTTACAAAATGCATCGACTTCTTCTGTATAAAACGGGCTTGGTGAAAACGTCCCCATTCCGCCCGTATTCAGCCCTTGGTCACCGTCCTTCGCACGCTTGTGGTCCTGTGCCGAAGTCATTGTCTTAATCGTCTTGCCGTCGACATAGGAAAGTACGGAGACTTCACGCCCCGTCATAAATTCCTCAATTACCATGCGGTTCCCCGCCGTGCCAAACTGCTTATCCAGCATAATAGACTTTACGCCGTCCTTTGCCTCCTCTAAGGTATTGCAAATCAGAACGCCCTTTCCAAGCGCAAGCCCGTCCGCCTTTAAGACAATCGGAAAATCCGCCGTCTCCAAATACGCAAGCGCCGCCTGCGCATCATCAAAGGTCTCATATGCGGCTGTCGGAATATTGTACTTTTTCATCAAATCTTTGGAAAATGCCTTCGAGCCTTCAAGAATTGCCGCGTTCTTTCGCGGTCCGAATACCCGAAGCCCTTCCGCTTCAAACGCATCCACGATACCGCCCACAAGAGGATCGTCCATTCCGATAATCGTTAAGTCGATTTCCTTCTCTTTCGCGAATGTTACTAATTTATCAAACTCCATCGCGCCAATCGGCACGCACTCTGCAATCTGTCCGATACCTGCATTTCCGGGCGCACAGTAAATCTTATCTGCCTTCGGGCTTTTCGCCACACTTGCAGCAATTGCATGTTCCCTTCCGCCGCTTCCTACTATTAAAATTTTCACCGTAACTATGCTCCTTTCTCGGATTGAAAATACTAATTTTCAACCTCCCCATTTGCAATCATTTGTAACGCCTGCGGCAAAATCTGCCACTCTGCCTCTTCCATCACGCGCCTTTGCAGCGTTTCGGGCGTGTCGTCCTGCAAAACCTCCACTGCCTTTTGTAAAATAATCGGTCCCGTGTCCGTACCCGCGTCAACGTAATGCACCGTCGCGCCCGTAATCTTAACCCCCCGCGCAAGCGCCGCCTCATGCACCTTCAAGCCATAAAAGCCTTTCCCGCAAAACGAAGGAATAAGCGAAGGATGGATGTTAATAATGCGTCCCTCATATTTTTCAATCATCGCAGGCGGAAGTACCACCAAGAATCCGGCAAGCACGATTAAATCCGGATTGACCGCATCTAAGCACGCTAAAAATGCTTCATTAAAACGTTCCCTGTTTTCATAATCCTTCGGCGAAACAGCCACTGCCGCAATTCCCTTATTCCTTGCGCGCTCCAGCGCATAGGCGTTTTTATTGTTGCTGATGACCTGCACAATTT
>CAMWNY010000109.1 GCA_947175775.1 uncultured Lachnospiraceae bacterium
TTTAACTTGGGTTACTAAAGTGATTCTATATATTTTTTATAAATATATGCGTTATTTTTTTAACACAGTAGGTATCAATTATGTGAAGGAAATAATAATTTATTTCTGTATGCTGTTGTGGCTTCTCTTTGTAAATCCATCGCTTCCGGAGCATTTGAAAAAGGTATCTGTTTTTTTGATTATCTTTCTTCTTACATGGCAGTATAAAGAGAAGTTTGCCAAGAAAGTATGTATTGTATTGATGATTTATGGAAGCTATATTTTATGTGAGATGTTTACCGGATATTTGCTGCTGCTCTATGATCAATATATGCATTCAGATACCTTCTTTGCTGGAAGGGCAATTTTAACGCTTTTTTTTATGTATGTCTGTGAGCAGACCACAGAACTGCTTGCGGATCGTGTTAAAAAAATCCGTTTTGAGCTTGCGCAAAGTGAAAGTGCAAAAAGACAGGCACAAGGGTATGTGAATCAGATGGATGTCATGAAAAATTCTGAGGAGAGAGTCCGCGGGCTGCGTCACGATTTAAAACATCATTTGAATGAACTGATGATATTGGCAGAGCGTGAAGAAGCTTCTGAAATGAAAAAATACATCAAAAATATGGATGCGTTTATGGTAGAACCAAGAGAATATGTTTCCAGCGGGAATATGGATATTGACAGCCTGCTCAATCTGATGATGAATATTGCAAAGCAAGAGCTTGACGATGTGTCGTGTAAAGTGAGCATTCCAAGAGAGCTTTCCATAGATTCGTTTGACCTGAATGTTATTTTGGGAAATCTGCTTGATAATGCGATTTTTGCGGCGAAGAAGACACCAAAAAAGTATTTGAGAGTCAAAATAAATTATAAAAAAGGCATGCTGTTTATTTATATTGAGAACAGTTATGAAGGAGAATTGATTCGGGAAGGAGCACGTTACGGTTCTACGAAAAAAGACAGTACTATGCATGGGCTTGGATTGGAGAACGTGCGTTTTGTTGTTGAAAAATATGATGGGAATTTAGAGTTGAAAAATGATAAACAACTGTTTCAGGCAAAGGCAGTGTTGTATGTCCCGGCAAAAGAGTAACGGATTTCGCCGTAACATATAGGATTTTCGCCCATGATAAAACAAAATGTTTTTTTTGTGTTATAGTGTTGCAAACAAAAATGCTGACAAAAACAGGAGTGACATTTATGACAAAGGAAGAAGAATTACGTTTTGTGAATGGAGCATTTGAGGCGCTTGTGCGAAGAGGAGCCGCAACACAGAATATGCTTACGCCGTCTTCGGTTACGGATCAGGATATTGATGTGTTTGAAAAACGGTTTGACATAAAACTGCCGTCTCTTTTTCGGACATATCTTACATCATACTGTTATGACTTTTCGGTTATCTGTGCACCGATTCCTTTAGACGGGGTATAGTGCGCAGAAGAAAATTGTGAAAAGGGACTTTGGTGGATAGAGCTGGTCGCGCTTCCAAAAGAAAATCCGTTAAAAAACCTGTACGGGCTTATGGAGAGTTTTCGTGAGGTTTGTACAAACGAGGAGTTAATCGGTCTTGATTTACGGAGTGTCAGCAAACTTGTGCCAATTGGGGACTGGGACGGGATGCTCTGTATTGATTTGAGTGACGGAACACTTTGCAGCTTTGGACAGACGGAATTTGACTGGGAACAAGCGGGATACCTTGACAAAAACAAAATTGCGCACGGAATTAGGAGGATGGGAAGTTTTCAGGAGCTTTTGGAGCTGTATTTTTATGGTAAGTACGATATGGAGTATGAAAAGCAGATTGCCCGAAATCATGAGGAAAAACCGGATTATACGGCGTATATTCAAAGATAAGGTTTCACGATGATGACAATAAAAATAAAAATCGGTTATAAAAAGAAGCATTCAAAAATGAAAAAAGAATCCGGCGTCCAAAAAGCAGTTCTTTTTGCGGCATTTGCAGACAGCGCGGTGTGGCTGTTGGATACGGCACTGATGTTAAAACTTTTTTATGCAATACCACTCTCTTTCGCCGGAGTGTTTCTTTTGGCGGGGGTCTTTTTTCTGTATCCGGCATATTTGGTTTTCAGAACTTGGATTTTCATAAAAAAATACGGAAGAGAACGGTATCGTAAGGAGTTGGGGCATACAGGCATGCTGCTTGCGGCAGTCAGTGCGGTACATATGTTCCTGCTTATTGTGACTGCACTATAATATTTTCGATGGAAAAAGCTGTTGACATTTATGCATTCTTTTGGCTTAATTATATATGGAATATTTTAATGGTCAAATAAAGGAGCGGAGATAAAAATGGGCGGCTTTTTTGGTGTAGCATCACAACAGGATTGTGTGTTTGATTTGTTTTTTGGAATTGATTATCATTCTCATTTGGGAACAAGACGAGGCGGCATGGCTGTGTACGGAAAGGACGGTTTTAACCGTGCAATACACAATATAGAGAATGCACCCTTTCGGACGAAGTTTGACAAGGATGTTCATGAGATGCAGGGCAACTACGGCATTGGCTGTATATCGGACTATGAGCCGCAGCCTTTGATTATTCGTTCGCATCACGGAACGTATGCGATTACGACGGTTGGAAAGATTAACAATACGGAAGAGCTGATACAGCGTCTTTTTGATGTGGGACATGCGCATTTTTTGGAGATGAGCGGAGGAGAAGTCAATGCCACAGAGCTTGTGGCGGCGCTGATTAACCGCAAGGAAAATCTGATAGAGGGCATTAACTTTGCATTGGAAGTCATTGACGGCTCACTTTCGATTGTATTGATGAATAAAGCGGGAATTTACGCCGCGCGGGACAAGCATGGCAGAATGCCCGTTGTGGTCGGTAAAAAGGATGAAGGCTATTGTGTGTCCTTTGAAAATTTTGCTTACAAAAATTTAGGATACTGTGATTATAAGGAGTTAGGGCCGGGAGAGGTCGTCGTTGTGACGGAAAAGGACTGCCTTACACTTTCCAACCCCAATGACGAGAATTTGAAAATCTGTACGTTTCTGTGGGTATATTATGGCTATCCTTCAAGTTCGTATGAAGGCGTCAGCGTGGAGCAGATGCGCTATAACTGCGGAGCCAAAATGGCGCAGCGTGATAACGTAAGACCGGATACCGTGGCTGGTGTGCCGGATTCGGGTATTGCACACGCGATTGGATATGCAAATGAGTCGGGGATTCCTTTTTCAAGACCGTTTATCAAATATACGCCGACTTGGCCGCGCTCGTTTATGCCGACCATTCAGAGTAAGCGCGACCTGATTGCAAGAATGAAGCTGCTTGCGGTTGATGAATTAATTAAAGATAAGAGTCTGCTTTTGATTGACGATTCGATTGTCAGGGGAACACAGCTTCGGGAAACGACAGAATTTTTGTATCAGAGCGGGGCGAAGGAGGTCCATATCCGACCGGCATGTCCGCCGCTTTTATACGGCTGTAAATATCTGAATTTCTCGCGTTCGTCGTCAGAGATGGACTTGATTACAAGGCGCGTGATTGAGCGGCTTGAGAACGGAAAGGTCACGGATGAAATTTTGCAGGAGTATGCCGATCCGGAGTCGGAAAAGTATGAGGCGATGGTTGAGGAGATTCGCAAAGAACTGAATTTTACTTCCCTTCGGTTTAACAGACTGGATGATATGCTGGATGCAACAGGATTGGAACGGTGCAAGCTTTGTACGTATTGCTGGGATGGCAGGGAATAGAAAAACGGGCGTTATGCCCGTTTTTTTATTCCTTTTCAATAAAAGACATTCTTACAAAACTGTTAGATTTTAATGTTCAATTGAAAGAATACCGAAAGATTTCTATGAGATACTTTGTATGGCGGATATTGACATTCATATGGAAAAGTCGTATATTTTATCTGTACTAACCGTATTAATACAGATGAAATCCATATTTTATAAAACAAAAAGAATATATTTACAAATATTTTATAAAATCAGAATAACTTTTATAAAATTTTAAGATGTCACAAATTAAACTAAAATTAAGAAATTATTAAAGACAAAATAAACTATCAGTGCTATGATAAAAAACTAAGAAAACAATGGGAAAATAAAGTTTCCCATGGCAAATTTGTGCTCAGGGCACAAATTCGCAGACTGAGAAGGGAGTATGGTTATTAAAATGGAAAATACCTTAATCGAAATCAGCGACATGCATAAGATTTATAACCCCGGCGAAAATGAGGTACGCGCGCTCGACGGTGTGGACCTTACAATCTGCGAGCGGGAGTTTGTCGCAATCATCGGGCATTCGGGTTCGGGAAAGTCAACGCTTATGAATATGCTTGGCTGTCTTGATGTGCCAACGACAGGCACTTATATGCTGCACGGCATCGATGTGTCCGATATGAATGACGACGAACTTTCGGATGTCAGGAACAGAGAAATCGGTTTTATTTTTCAGGGGTTTAATCTGATACAAAATCTGACCGCTGTGGAGAATGTCACGCTGCCGCTGATTTACCGCGGTGTTGGCAAAAAAGAGCGGGAACAGCTTGCCTTAAATGCGCTTGAAAAGGTGGGATTGGCACACAGGCTTGACCATAAACCGGCACAGATGTCAGGCGGGCAGCAGCAAAGAGTGGCAATTGCAAGGGCGATTGCACAGGCGCCGCCGATTATTCTTGCCGATGAGCCGACCGGAAATTTGGATTCCAATTCGACAAAAGAAATTATGCAGATATTGCGGGAGCTGCACAGCGAAGGAAGAACGGTTATCCTGATTACACATGATAATGAGATTGCGGAGCAGGCGGACCGGGTCATCAAAATACGGGACGGAAAAATTGTTTCCGATACAAAACAGCTGACGGTGCCAAAGCTGGAAACTGTTTGTCAGGAAATCGAAAATCAGGAACAGGAAAACAGAAAACCGGCAATTACAACGGATGAAGAAACAATTCAGGAAAATATAATGGAGGACACAGACAATGCGTAAGAGAGAGAAAAAAGCAAAAAATATGGAAGGCGTTAAAAACGGTAAAAAAAGCAGAAAGAAATGGTTAAAGATTGCCATTCCGGTGATTATTGTGCTGCTGCTTATTGTGCGCAGCGTTATTTCATCAAAAAATGCGGCGGCAGGCATTCCGGTTTACACGCAGGCTGTATCGGTGGGAGACATCGACACACAGCTTAGCATCAGCGGCAAGGTTATGGCGGAGGAGTCCGTAACGTTTTTTGCACCCGCAGATGCGAAGGTTGAGGAAATCGAGGTGGATAAAGGTGATGTTGTGAGAGCGGGCGATATATTGCTTTGCTTTGACAAGGAAGCGGTTGCTTATGCAAAGCAAAAAAGCGAGCTGGAGGGCAAAATCAGTTCGGCGGATTACAATTCCACCGTACAGTACAACAATGAGCAGCGCGCAAAACTGACGCAGGCGGAGGCGGACATCGCAACGTATCAGGAAGCGGTTGACCGCTATGAGCAGTACATAGACGATTTGACGAACGGTATTACGGATGTGACGGCACTCAGAAGAGCGGACTTGTATGCAAAGATTTACAGTGTCGAAAAAGAGATGAACGGTTATGATTTGGCGATGCAGATACCTGAGGAGGATACAGACTTTGATGCATTGACACGCAAAAAGGTAGAGAAGCAAAATGAGCTGAATAAGCTGAACAATGAGTTAAGTCTGCTTTCGGACTATAAGACGGACTACGGTTGGGAGGATTTGCTGACACAGGCAAAGAAGGATCTTGCGGATTACGAGGAGCTGCTCACCGAGGCGAAAAGCGCGAAGACAAGTGCAGAGGCGGCGCTTGAAAACGGTTCTAAAATGGCGGGATATGAGCTGAATCGGGAAAAGGCGGCATTGGAGAGCGAGGACGCGCAGAAGAAATATGAAAAGGCATTAAACGGTTTTACGGCAGCTTTTAACGGCGTTGTTTCGGAACTGAGCATCGAGGAAGGCGCACCCGTGCAGGAAGGCACAAAATGTCTTGTTCTTGAGAGCATTGACAATGTCTGTGTGGAGTTCCAGGCATCGAAATATGCATTGGAGACGCTTGCTATCGGGCAGCCTGCGGAGATTACCATATCGGGCAAAGAATATACCGGATCGGTTACCAAAATTAATCATATTGCCGAAGAAAATTCGTCCGGAACCGCGACGGTTGCGGCAAGGGTACATATTGACAATCCTGACGAAAACATCTATTTGGGGCTTGACGCAAAGCTTAAGATTTTGACGGCAAGCGAGAAAGGCGTTTTGCAGGCTCCGGTGGAGGCGGTCAATATGGACAGTCAGGGTGCATTCTGCTATCTGATTGAAAATGGCGTGCTCGCCAAGAAATATGTCACAATCGGCATTTCTTCGGAAGCTTATATACAGATTTTGGACGGTCTTTCACAGGGACAGGAGATTGTGACAGCCGCTGTTTCCGGAATGGGACTTGACGAGGGCATGACGGTGACGGGAATGCCGATGCCTGACATGAGCGGCGCGGGCATGGAAGGCGCTGAAACAGGAACAGAGGTAAGTACCGATACACAGCCTGCAACGCAGGAAGACGCTGCGGCATCACAGACACAGACGGAGGATGAAACAGACAATGGCTAGAGTGATGGAATATGTAAAAATAGCCCTCATGAATATCAAAAGCAACAAAGCGCGTTCTTTTTTGACCATGCTTGGCATTATCATCGGTATTTCGTCCGTTATCTTAATTGTGTCGGCAGGAAACGGCTTTAAGGTCGGCATCAGCGGACAGCTTGACGCGCTGGTCGGCGGATTTATCCAAATTTACGCGGACGTTCCGGCAGACGAGGCGGACAGCATTATGTTTAATAACGACGACATTGACGCGATTTACGAGAAGGTGCCGCACGTAAAGGGGGCGACGGATATTTGGCGGATGGGTGCAAACGGCAGCGCGCAGACGACTAAGGGAACATTTAGCGTTGCACCGATGTTTGGTAACGAATCCATGCAGTTTTACGATGGCGCGCCGATTGCGAAAGGGCGTTATTTCAACAAGACCGAGAGTCAGAGCGGCGCAAAGGTCTGCGTCATCAATGAGCGCGGCGCGAAAAAGCTGTTTGGTACGACGGACGTCGTGGGGCTGGAATTGAGCATGAGCATGTGGGGCGTCACGGAGGATTTTACGATTGTTGGCGTCAAAAGGGACGAGGATTCCCTTGCAAAAGATATGACAATGGGCACCTACGGTGATGTGACGATGGAAATTCCGATTACGCTGTTGGAGGAACTGTACGGATATTATACGGAGGAATTCAGTATGTTTATCATTTTCGCCGATTCTTCCGAGTATGTGACGGATATTTCAAGACAGGTGCAAAGCCTGCTTGAGGCAAGATACAATGTGCGCGGAAAAGATTACATACAAAGTATGGATATGGCAAGCCAGGTCGGCATGATCAGCGATATTTTAAACTATGTCACCATTTTTATCATGCTGGTGGCGGGCATTGCGCTGATTGTAGGCGGTATTGGCGTTATGAATATCATGCTGGTGTCCGTGACTGAGAGGAAGAAGGAAATTGGGATCCGAAAGGCACTCGGCGCCAAAACCGGTTCGCCCCCCCCCCCCCC
>CAMWNY010000110.1 GCA_947175775.1 uncultured Lachnospiraceae bacterium
GTTATCAACAAATCGCCGTTGATACAATTTTTTAATAAAAAATTTTCAATTTCATCAAAGGAAGGAAAATAATAGCAGTCCACGCCAAGTTTTTCCAGTTCGGCAAGCAAATCCTTTGAGGAAATGCCGATGGTATTTTTTTCGCGCGCGGCATAAATGTCCGTGAGCACTACCTTGTCGGCAAGCGAGAGCGCCTTTGCAAAATCAGTTAAAAATGCTTTTGTCCTTGTGTATGTATGCGGCTGGAAGACGCACCAAAGCGATTTATGCGGATAGTTTGCAGCTGCTTTTAAGGTCGCCTTGATTTCTGTCGGATGGTGTGCGTAATCGTCAAGGATGGTAACGCCGCAGACTTCGCCCTTGTATTCAAAGCGTCTGTCCGTTCCGCAAAATGTGGAAAGCGCGTTTAAGACAATATTTAAGTCGATTCCAAGAAGATCCGTCAGCGCGATAACGGAGAGCGAATTTATAATATTGTGTTCTCCGACAACGCCAAGCGAGACGCGTCCGCAGTCTTCCCCATGCTTTAAGAGTGTGTAGGAGCCGCGTCCGAATGCATCGTAGGATGCGTCTTTGTAGCTGTAATCCGCCGTGCTGCTGTTATTGTCGTTTCCGAAGGTAATGATATTGCAGCGCAGACCTTCGGTGAGCTGTGACAAATGTTCAATGTCGTTATTGACAATAAGAAAACCGTCGTTTGGAAGAATATCCGCAAACTTCCGGAAGGAATTGCGAATATCGTTGATGTCTTTAAAGAAATCCATATGGTCTTCTTCTATATTTAAGATGATGCTGATGCGTGGAAAAAAGCTTAAAAAGGAATTTGTGTATTCGCACGCTTCCGTGACAAAATATTCGGATTTTCCCACGCGGATGTTTCCGCCGATGGATTTTAAAATGCCGCCGATGGATAAGGTGGGGTCGGCATCTGCGGCAAGCAGAACCTCCGAAACCATTGAGGTGGTGGTGGTTTTTCCATGTGTGCCGCTGATTGCAATCGGTGTCTTATAATTTTTCATAATTTGTCCAAGCAAATCTGCGCGCGTTATCATGGAAAGTTGTTTTTCTTCTGCGCGCGCAAATTCGGGATTATCCTTCGCAATAGCGGCAGTATAAACAACTAAGTCAATATCATCCGTAATGTTGCTTGCCATCTGTGGATAATTGATTTTGGCGCCCTTAGCAGTAAGATGCTGTGTGAGCGGCGATTTTCTGGCATCGGAACCGCTTACCGTAAAGCCGGCATCCATTAAAATTTCAGCAAGACCGGACATGCTGATTCCTCCGATACCGATAAAGTGTACATGGATTGGAGTGTCGAAATTTATCTGATACATGAAATGTTTCTTCCTTTCGCCCTTAAAATTTGATGATACGTTATTAATATACATCATACACCTCAAACGGTTACTTTTCCATAGAAAAATAAATTGATAGACATAATGAATAGAAAAAATGAATTATCTGACAAAATCCGAAAAATTCTATAGTTAAAATAATCACAAACTATTTCCATTGTTGAAATTGTATGCTATAATATATTCAACGGTCTGCTTTTATGTGAAAACTACTATAATATTTACATTGGCTGGGACCAGTTAAAAGATGGATATGTGGAATTGTCCGGCACTGTCTTTTGGCAAAGACAAAGAGACAGCCGGGCGGTTACAAGAATGGGGTGACAACATGATTAAAAAAGAAATGATTGCCATGCTTTTAGCAGGTGGACAGGGTTCGAGACTGGGAGTTCTGACATCAAAAATGGCGAAACCGGCAGTTGCCTTTGGCGGCAAGTACAGAATTATCGATTTTCCCCTGAGCAATTGTATCAATTCGGGTATCGACACAGTCGGAGTCCTTACACAATATCAGCCGTTGAAGCTGAATACACACATTGGAATTGGTATTCCTTGGGATTTGGACAGAAATATCGGCGGCGTAACCATTCTTCCGCCGTATGAAAAGAGCAGTGAGAGCGAATGGTACACAGGCACGGCAAATGCCATTTTCCAAAATCTGGAATATATGGAAAGCCTGCATCCCGATTATGTGCTCATTCTTTCAGGCGATCATATCTATAAAATGGATTATGAGGTAATGCTCGATTTCCACAAAGAAAACGGTTCGGAGGTTACAATTGCATCAATGCCCGTTCCGATAGAGGAAGCAAAGCGTTTTGGCATTGTTATTACGGATGAAAACAAGAAGATTGTCGATTTTGAGGAAAAACCGGAGAATCCGCGCAGCAATTTAGCTTCCATGGGAATCTATATATTTAACTGGAAGACCCTGAAGGACGCGCTGATTGCAAAGGCGGACCAGCCGGCGCTTGATTTTGGGAAACATGTCATACCGTACTGCTTTGACAAAGGCAGTCCAATGTACTCTTATGAATTTAATGGTTATTGGAAAGATGTGGGAACATTAAGCTCTTATTGGGAGGCGAATATGGAGCTGATTGACATTGTTCCCGAGTTTAATCTTTATGAGGAATATTGGAAGATTTATACAAAGAGCGAGACGCTTCCTCCACAGTATATTTCTGACAGGAGCGTGGTTGAGCGCTGCATTATCGGAGAGGGATCTGAGATTTACGGAAAGGTGTACAATTCCGTAATCGGCTGTGGTGTGGTTATCGGGGAGGACACGGTTGTGCGTGACTCGATTATCATGAATCAGACTCAAATTGGAAGCGGGTGTGTGATAGAGAAGGCAATTATTGATGAATTTACAAAGGTTGGTGATAACACCCAGCTTGGAACAATGCCTGAGAAGGAAAATGATACAAGACCGGATATTTACAACAATGGGATTGTGACAGTCGGTGAAAAAACCATAGTTCCTGCAAATGTCAAAATAGGAAAGAATGCGGTTGTTTTTGGAGAAACGGTTGCTGCGGATTATGTGGATGGCATTTTGGACAGCGGCAAGACATTAATAAAGATGGGGGATTAACATCCAAAACAATTGTTTTTGATGTGGCAGATTTGTGTACGGCACAAATTTGCAGGTAGTGGAAAGGATATAGGTTTTTGTTATGAGAGCATTAGGAATAGTTTTAGCAGGCGGAAACAGCAGAAGAATGGGAGCGCTTTCCTATAAGAGGGCGATTTCAGCGATGCCGATTGCGGGCAGCTATCGAAGCATCGATTTTGTGCTGAGCAATATGTCAAATTCCCACATACAGAAAGTGGCGGTGATTACGCAGTACAATTCGCGCAGCCTTCACGAGCATTTAAGTTCGTCAAAATGGTGGGATTTCGGACGAAAGCAGGGAGGGCTTTACACCTTCACGCCGACCGTGACGCCGGATAACAGCAACTGGTACCAGGGCACGGCGGACAGTATTTATCAAAATCTTCTGTTTTTGAAGAGAAGCCATGAGCCGTATGTGGTGATTGCAACCGGCGACTGTGTTTATAAGATGGATTTTAACAAGGTTTTGGAATATCACATCGCGAAAAAGGCGGATATTACCGTGGTGGTTAAGGAGATGCCAAGCGACGCAAATGTGGACAGGTACGGCGTTGTCAGGATGAACGACGACGGCAGGATTGAAGAGTATGAGGAAAAGCCGGTAGTGGCAAAATCAAAGACGGTTTCCTGCGGTATTTATGTAATCCGCAGACGGCAGCTGATTGAACTGATTGAAAAGAGCGCCGAAGAGGGACGCCATGATTTGGTTCAGGACATCCTGATACGTTACAAGGATTTAAAGAGAATTTACGGATATAAGATTGAGACATACTGGAGAAATATCGCGACTGTGGAGGATTATTACGGTACGAATATGGACTTTTTAAAGAAGGACATCCGGGATTATTTTTTCAAGCAGTATCCTGATATTTATTCAAAGGTCGATGATTTGCCGCCCGCAAAATACAATCCGGGTGCGCAGGTAAGGAACAGTTTGATTTCGAGCGGCTGCATTATCAATGGGACGGTCGAGAACTCGGTGCTGTTCAAGGAAGTTTTTGTCGGCAACAACTGTACAATTAAAAACTCCATCATTTTAAATGATGTGTATCTTGGCGATAACACCCACATTGAAAATTGTATTGTAGAGAGCCGCGATACAATAAGAGCAAATTCTCACCATGTTGGCGAGACCGGAATTAAGGTTGTCGTCGAGAAAAATGAGAGATATGTTCTGTAAGCAGTAGAGCCTGCACATAAGAATAATTTAAAAGAGAACGATTTGTAACTAAAGGGGGACAAAAAGAATGAGAATAACAGACGTTCGCGTTCGTAAAATTACGAAAGAGGGAAAGATGAAAGCAGTGGTTTCCATTACGCTTGACGATGAATTTGTAGTTCATGACATCAAGGTAATTGAAGGTGAAAAAGGACTTTTCATTGCAATGCCAAGCAAGAAATCTGCTGACGGCGAGTACAGAGATATCGCTCATCCGATTAACTCAAACACGAGAGACACAATTCAGAGGACCATCCTTGAGAGCTATGAGAAAGCACTCTTGGAGCCTGATGAAGAACCGACAGTTTAGGAAATTGATGACATAAGATAAATGTGGGTAGAAAGGGCATCCGTTGTTTACGGGTGTCCTTTTGTTGACGGCACATTTAATTTGTGATACGCTTTAACTATTGAAAAAACGTAGATATTAGGCTGTAAAAAATATGGAATGTGTAAAACGCGGGAGGAAAGAGTAAGGAAAATGAAACGTTACCGGAATGAGTGGAAATACCGTGTACAGGAAGCGGATTTGGCGGTAATTGAGAACAGGATTGCCGCTGTTATGGCTTTGGATTTTCACAGCGGACAATCGGGAAACTATGAGATACATAGCTTGTACTTTGACGATTATAAGGACGCCTGTGCAAAAGAGAATGAGGCGGGTGTGTCACGCAGGTTTAAATACAGAATCCGGTACTATGGAAATGCGCCGGATGTTTTGAAGCTGGAGCGAAAAGAAAAGCTGGACGGACGCTGCCATAAAGACAGTACGGTTATCACAAAGGAGACATGCCAAAAGATATTGGATGACAGAGCGGACGAGTTATACTGGGAAACGGATAATCCTTTGCTAAGAAGGTTTTGCGCACATATCATGACGCGGCTGTTTGCGCCGAGGGCGATTGTGAGTTATGAGCGGTCCGCTTATGTGGAGGAGATTACCAATATCAGAATTACACTGGATAAAAATATATCCGTTTCGGACAATATTGATGCATTTTTGTCGGGGAATTTTATGCGGTATCCGATACAGGAAAAAAGCGAACATGTGCTGGAGGTGAAATTTGATGATATTCTTCCAGGACATATCAAGGGCATTATAACAAACAAGTGTTTGATACAGTCATCTTTTTCCAAATATTATTTGGGGAGATTAAAATTACAGGAAATGAGGAGATTTTCATGAGTACATTAGGGAAAGCAATTGAAAGTATTTTAAATTCGTATACCAGTCAGACAATCGGCACTGCGCAGGTTGTTTCCGTGCTGATTGTGGTATTGGCGTTGGCATTGTATGAGTTTGTCGTTTACAGGGTGGTTTCACACAGGGCATTTTATAACAAGTCGTTTAACATCTGCATTGTCGTGCTGCCGTTTTTTATTGCCACAATTGTGATGTGCCTGCAGTCAAACATTGTGATTACGCTTGGTACAATCGGCGCACTGGCAATCCTGCGTTTCCGTACTGCCGTAAAAGACCCTGTGGACATGCTGTATCTGCTGTGGTCCGTTCATATTGGGATTGTCTGCGGCTGCCAGCTTTATGAGATTGCAGTTCTGACTTCCCTGATTGTAACGGTGGTGCTGCTTCTGATGAACTATATTTCAATCGGAAGAAAGCCGTTCGTACTGGTGTTCCAATGTGCGACGGATAAGGACTTGGAGATTTTAAGCAATATCAGGGAGATTACCTCAAAGTTTCGCATTAAAAGCAGGAATTACACGGCGCGGGGAATGAATTACGTCATTGAGTTTTCCGTAAAAGACCCGGCGGCGCTCACGGAGCGGTTGAAGGAACTGGAGATTGAGAAGTTTTCCGTGATTGAGTATGACAGTGAAGACGTGATTTAGGGAACACGACGGAGGAATAGTTCCTGTGCCGTGATAGAATGAAGGTTAGTGATGAAGAAGAAGATTGGAATTGCGCTGCTGCTTGTTTCGGGTGTTTTGGCAGTGTATTTGATGTGTTTTTTTGGGGGAGCTGTCCGGTTTGAGACGCTGTGCGTAGATGAGGAGCAGTATCATATGATTACGGACAGCCGCCGCTATGCGAGCGGGGAGGAGCTGTTGGACGAACTTTTTTTTGACGAACAGCAGCTCTTTTTTGACGCGTCTTCGGATACGTTTTATTATTCGTTGGAGGAGGACAGCAGGAGTGCATATAATCCGCGTGTGGAGATTAGGGCGGCTGACGGTATGCATGTTGCGGTGCTGGAAGATCAGATTTTGCCGGAGGATGTACGGGCGGCTGAGACGATGCAGCTGATAGCATATAATGAATCGGCGTACCATGAATATCATCTTGTCTGCACGACGCTGCCCTTGATGAATATTGAGAGTGATACCCAAATCGGTGATGAAGATGTGCCGGTGCATATGACGCTGTTTGACAACAGTAAGGGCGCGGCGCAGCGGCTTACGCAGTCGGACGGCGCCATGCATATCCGGGGCGGTTCAACGAGGACGTATCCCAAAAAGGGATATAAGCTTTCGCTTACGAAAGAGTCGCTGGGGAACAATGTACGGCTGAATAAGGTTTCGCTTTTGGGAATGCGTCAGGACGACGACTGGATTTTGTATGCGGCGTACAATGACCCTGAGAAAATCAGGAACGTGTTCTCGTCGGCTTTGTGGAAGAACACTTGTGCGATAGATAATGCGCTCGGGATTGACAATGGTATGGAGTACCGCTATGTCGAGCTGTTTTTGAACGGGGAATATTGGGGCTTGTATGCGCTTGGCTATCCGATTGACGAGTTGCAGCTTTCGATTGACGCGTCGCAGGGGGAGCGGCTTTATAAGAAGAGCACATGGGACAGTGAGGATTATATGCTGTCGCTGCCGGATATTGGTGTCGCCGGATATAAGGCAGACGAGGACGCGGACGATGCATGGGCGCCTTTGAAGGAGCATTTTGCCGCACTGCATGCGGAGTGGGACAATGCGGAGCGCATGTATGAGGGCATCGACATTGACAATGCGGTTGATATGTATCTGTTTCTGAATCTGATACAGGGAATTGACCATGTGGGTGTGATTAACAGTCTTTCGGCAAAGAATATGTTTCTTTCGTTTCATAACAGGGACGGTAAGGAGGTTGCACTGTATACGCCGTGGGATATGGATATTACATGGGGATTGCAGTGGACGGGCGACGCGGAAACAAATATGTGCAAGGCATACGGCATTCCGTGCAGTCAGAATACGGTTTGGGGGCTTGGAAACCTGCCGTCGCTGATTTTAAACGGGGACGATGAGATTTGGAGCCTGATTTTTGCGAAGTATTGGAAGCTGCGGGAGGCCTTGTGGTC
>CAMWNY010000111.1 GCA_947175775.1 uncultured Lachnospiraceae bacterium
GGAAGAACTTCATGGCCTCTTGTATTTTCCATCTTATGTATCTCCAATTGGTATTCATTATTGTATATTGAAAAAAGTATGATTAATAACACTGCCTGTTAGTATACGGCATCTGTCTCATTACAATTCTATTATAAACATGATTTCTTTTTTCTACAATATCTTTTATGTTTAAGTTCCTCCATTTTTGAATGGCAGGTACTGAAAGCGAAATTTTGGGAAGATAAAAAATCCGGATTATTGGGAGTACCAAATCAGTTTTTTCCTTGATGAGGATATGGAGCTAAAAGAAAACCAGATGGAGATGTGCCGGTTTTATCTGCGTGAAGGCTCCGCGCTGCGGGATACGTATAAAAATTTTTCCGATATGTCCACGGAATATGACACGCTGAACCTGATTCATGCCGCGGTGGCAGGCGTGGGGGAACAGACGCTGCACCCCAAAATCTTGATGCAGTTTGCAAACGAACTGTCGAAAGCGGACGGGAAAGAAAACGCGGATTTTGCATTTTACTACACGGTTGAAAACAGCAGGGGAAGAATGGAACGGCGGTCCGTCCTGAATTGCCCGTGGGATAAGGGAAGATTTCCCAGTATTTTAATCTCTCAGGGTTTAATTCCCCACAGCTCTGCTGCGAAACAAATTTTCTCAAATAGTAGGGGTTGTGATATACTAAAAGTATATGATTACCTACTTTTTGCCAAAGAATAAAGTTGATTCTTGTCCAGCAGACCAAAAGTCAGACGTATTAATTTACGGGCGGTCAACGCGAGTGCACGTTTGTGCTGATGTTTGGGAACTTCATCCAATTTCTTGTTGTAGTGGGTATATGGGGTTATGTGATGGTGATAATATTGATGGAGATGGTGGTTTAGTAACGGATATAGTGTCACATTATCCTCGGGATAATGGCGCGGTTGTTGGTACAGAAGAAATATTTACCTTATGGCAGGTGATAAAATCAACAGGTATGGAGGTATAGAAGGGAAATATTTTTCTCCAATAAATACACCTATAGATATGGGAGCATTATCATATGATGCGGATTTGTCTCAGGATAGGCAATTTGAAGTTGTAAAACCATTTGAGGTGGAAGCATTAACAATTACTCCTGCTTTTGATAAAATGGTATATGAAGGTGGTAACATTAAAGCAGTTATTTTTTAGAGTATAATTTTATGGACTGGCAGGGTGATGAGGTATTATATTGATAAATAATAAATATAGAATTTTGAGAAAGGAGAGAAACATGAGGCAATATTATGTAAATGGAATAGTGGTACAAAGAAAAAGAGATGAAAAATACCAAGGCATAGATAGCGGAATTAATGGTGATGCGTGGTATCTCAATTATAGATATGAAAAAGACAATGAGCTGGTAAGTGGTTATGATAAATATGTTGATATTTCTGAGGGAAGTTTTGAAATTATTGAGGCATGCACTAATAATCAATTCATTAAAAAATATATAATATGTTCAAAAGAATTAAATGTGGATATAAGATTGGTTTTATGTGTAACGACTCTTGATTTTCCGCTGTACAATGCAAGTAATCTTGAACTGGAATTTTTAGGCTATGATTATGCATATCCGGGTGGTGTTTATTATTCTACTATATATAATGACATAATTGATGACAGGATAAAAGAATTGCGCGATATTAAATTAAATAAAAATGGACTTTTTGATTCGGAAGAGGAACTGGAAGCATTTATTCAGAAAAGAGAGGATTTAAAAAAAGTGTATAAAAAGGGAATGTTTGAATCGGGTGTATTCGTAAAATATAAGCTGTATGAAATTGATATTGAAAGCTTTTTAAACAATTGTTGTGATGATTGAATTATGAACCTGGAAAGAATAAGGACTTTAGCAAAATAAAAAATGGGGGACAGGTGCTTTGAATAATCATTCTGATAAAAAAATGTATTTGTTATATCATGAGTATAAGTACGGTGAGGACAACGAATGCAGGGAGATTAAACTTTTAGGTATCTACAGTTCTGAACAGGAAGCCTCAAAAGCAATAGAACGGTATTATAAGCTGGCAGGTTTTAAAAAATATTCTAAGGAGTGTTTTATAGTTGATGAATATATTGTGGGCGTAGATACCAACTGGAAGGAGGGATTTGTAAATTCAGTTTGTTTAGATTGGAATTTTGAAATATTGACCAGTTGCTTTAATGAGTGGCTTGGGAATAATAAAAGTCATGACGAATTATGGAAGGATGAAGGATACTATAGTGTCCTTTGCAATGTTTATAAAGTGGTATATAAAATCAAAGACGTAAAGGAACTTGCAGAATATATCCAACAGGTTTGGGTTAAACGGCTTAATGATAGGAGTAAAGGGTTTGATGATTATATAGAAATAGCAGAAATAATAATATCAAAAGAATTTTATGACTTTTAAGATTGATGTTCACTTGTCTTTGCAAAGCAATGTTCTTACTATGACACGGAGACGGTCTTATAATATTTGAACTTGAGGTATTATGACTCACAAACGGTTTACAGGCGGAAAAAATATGTGATGATAGTATTTTTAAGAAAGAGTAGAGGGATATGGATAATAATTCGGATAAAAAAATGTATTTGCTGTATCATATATATGAGTATGGTGAGGACAGAGATGAAGAGATTAAGCTCTTGGGTATCTACAGTTCTGAACAGGAAGCCTCAAAAGCAATGGAACGGTACTATAAGTTAGCGGGTTTTAAAGAATATCCTAAAGAATTTTTTATAATTGATGATTATGTTGTAAATGAAGATACCCATTGGAAAGGGGGATTTGTTAATACTGCAGATTTAGATCAGGATTTCGAAATATTGACTGACCACTTTAATAAATGGTTGGGCATTGATAAAAGTTCCTGTGAATCATGGGAGGATAATGAATATTATAATGCACTGTGCAATATCAATGAGGTAATGTATAAAGTCAGAGATATAAGGGAACTTGCGGAACATATTCAGAAGGCTTGGAGTATATGGATTGGTGATAATAGCAAAAGTTTTGATGATTATATAGAAATAGCAGGCAATGTAATATCGGAACGGTTTTATGATAAGTATTATTAATTTTCATTCAACTTTGAAGAAGAAAACTACTTTCAAAAGTTAAAGAAAATGCATTGTATCATATAGAAAACGAGTCTGAGAGGTATTATATACCTTAAAGGATTAGGGTGTCAAAAGGTCTGAATTTCCCTTGCAGGCTAATTTTCCCAATCTTGCACCACAATATCTTGAGGCGCAATCTTTTAAAAATTATCTCTGCAATGAAAATGGACCTTTTGACACCCTAATCCTTAAATTAAATAGTTATAAGATAAAAGCGGATTTCTTAGTTGTTATTCATGCTGAGATTGGAGACGGACCGGAAATAAATCTAACAACAGATATTATTAAGTTTGCCGCAGAAATTAAAGCGGAGATAGGTTTTGATGTTTATTTCTATTAATGAAGGAAATATCAAACTGATGAAAAATGTCTGTTAATTATAAAGAATTACCCCAAAAGCTGAAGAAATATTTGAATTTAATAAGAGTCATGCCTGAAAAAGTATTAGATGAATAGAAACGAACACACAGAAAGGTAAATTTGAAGATATGAAAAAGCTGCACTCGCTTGCCTTGGAACAAAAAGAGAATGCAAAACATGGGGAAGCTTCGTTTCCCGTACGCAAATATATAACACGGCTGACACCTGATGCTCCTGCGGTTATGCTTCACTGGCATGAGGAGGCGGAACTGACGCTGATTACGGAAGGGGACTGTGTCTACCAAATTGATTTGACGGATTATGCAGTGCAAAAAGATGACATTTTATTTGTACCTCCATTGCTGCTGCATTCCATTTCCCGTAGTGAGAGCAAGGAGATTTGTTCGGAAACATATGTATTCCATATGAATTTTCTTGGCGGAAATTCCACGGATATTTGTTCGACGCGCTATTTGATGCCGATTTTAAATCAGGAAATTTCCATGCCGTGTGTGATTACGCCGAAGCATCCCGCATATACTTCTATGCGGAAGATATTCGGCCAGATTACGTCAGTGTATGATGAAGAGCCCATCGGATATGAGCTTGCGGTAAAATCCCTTTTTCTGCAGGCAGTTTTTTTATTGCTGCAATACCGCAGTGAGAGTGCTTCGGAGGACACGCGTGTTTCTTCCGATAAGCTTAAACAGGTGCTTGATTATATTGAGCAGCATTATGCAGATGCAATTTCCGTTTCTGATTTGGCACGGGTCTGTTATTTCAGCGATTATCATTTTATGCGTTTTTTCAAGAAACATATGAGTATGACATGCGTGGAGTATATCAATAATTTTCGTTTGGAAAAGGCAGTAGAGCTGTTTGAGAAAGGAAATATGTCAATTTTGGAGGTTTCTTTGTCCGTAGGTTTTCGGAACCTTTCTTATTTTCATAGGACATTTAAGAAAAAATATCACATGACGCCGCATTCTTTTATGCACGAATTAAACAGATAAGAATTTTCTGACAATTTTAGAAATAATATTGAAAAAGTATGCCATTTCCTGTACAATATAGATAACTAATGAAAACATTTCCTGTTTTATGACGGTTTTGATATAATCCACGTAAAAGAGGAGTACTGGGGGAAGGAGAATTAATATGAAAAAGACGATAAGTCAATCTTTAATGACATCAATTTTAAACGGCATTTCGATATTGTCGTTAATTTTTTTGGTGACTTCATTATTTTCTTACGGAAGCATGAGCAGCCAGCTCAGTAATGCAAATGAGGAGCGGTTTAACCTTACTTATAATGCAAACCGTTTTATGGACGGTTCCGCATATCTGACAAATGAGGTGCGTGCGTTTGCGGCGACAGGAATGCAGGAGCACTATGACAATTACTGGAATGAAGTCAATAATCTTCAAAACCGCGACAAGGGTGTTGCCGCAATGCAGGAGATTGGCATTACATCTGAGGAACAGAAGATGATTGACGATATGTATGCGCTTTCCAATCAGCTGGTTCCGCTTGAAGACGAGGCAATGAAAAATGTGCTGGAAGGAAAACGCGCGGCGGCAATCGAATATGTATACGGAGATGAATATAACGATTCCATCACAAAAATCAATGCCCTAAAAGAGCAGTTTTTGGCAGATTTGAATACACGGACCTTGGAGAAAGTGGACGGTTTGGTTCGGAGAACAAATGAGCTCAGAGTAGAAATGATTGTTGCTTTGGTGATTGTCGGTTTGATGCAGTTGTGCAATATGCTGTTTATTCAGATAAAGGTTTTGCGTCCGGTGAGAGCAGTAAAAAATCAGATGATGGAGATTTCACGCGGAAATCTTTCAGCACGGTTTGACTTGTCTTCAGATACTTCGGAAATCGGAAGACTTGTCGACTCGATTCATGAAACGAAGCGTGAGCTGAAAAAGTATATCAGTGATATTGACGCAAAGCTGTCACAGATGGCACAGGGAAATATGGACCTGAAAATCGACAACGATTACCGTGGAGAATTCCTTCCGATACAGACCGCAATGGGGCAGATACTGGATGCGTTAAACGGTGCGCTTTCTAAGATTAACGCTACTTCTGAACAGGTATCTGAGGAATCTGACAGAGTAGCGGCAGGTGCGCAGAGTCTTTCAAGCGGTACCGTACAGCAGGCGGCGGCTGTTGAAGAGCTTTCCGCAAGCATTCAGGAAATCTCCAAGGGTGTTAACAGTACATCCGCAGATGCAGAGGATGCCCGCAAAGCTTCGATGGGAGCAATGACACACCTGATGATTTGCAACGAAAAGATGGAGGCGCTGAAAGCGGCAATTAATGATATTTCGACATCATCGCGTCAGATTGGCGGCATTACCAAGACGATTGAGGATATTTCGTTCCAAACAAACATCCTTGCGCTGAATGCGTCAGTGGAAGCGGCACGCGCAGGCGAGGCAGGAAAGGGCTTTGCGGTCGTGGCAGATGAAGTGCAGAGTTTGGCGAACAAGAGTTCAGAGTCGGCAAAGAATATTGCGGAATTGATTGAAAATTCGATTAAGCAGGTGCAAAGCGGGGCTTCTTTATCTGTTGATACAATGGAGGCACTGACACATGTAATTGCAGGCGGACAGCAGTCAACGGAAATGGTTGAGCGGATTGCAGAATCGGCAATGCAGCAGGCGCAGTCTTTGGAACAGGTGACGGAAGGAATGCGTCAGATTTCCGACGTGGTGCAGACCAATGCGGCAACAGCACAGGAATCAGCGGCTTCAGCAGAGGAGCTGCAAAACCGTGCAAAGGATTTGAAGGCTTCCGTTCAGAAGTTCCGGCTGCGATAGTGTTACTGTTTACTTCGTTCCAGCAACTCGATAGTACATAACAGGACAATTCATGGTTTAAAAGACTTGCATTTGGCATAATGTTGTATCTAAGAGCTTTAATATGAATTAAATATTTGGACATTGGAATAAGTCCATTATCAGTTATAGAAATATGATTGATGATGGGCTTATTTTAGTGAGGATACCCTATTCTTGATTTATAATTAATGATGTAGATTTAAATTTTAAATCAAATAAATGAGCCTGTTATCTTGTTAGTAGTATAATAATTTATGCTTGTCTAAACTAGAAGAGTTGCTGAAAATCATTGAAAATAAAAATGATAGTTAGTATAATGTGTTATATAGCAGATAAAAAATGTTCGATAGGAACGAGTGTTATGTATAGCATTCTGTATAGAGGTATATGGTGATGTAGAGTGATAAAATATTTATAGAATTTAAATATACTTTCTATATTGACAGATATATGAAAAAGGAGAAATGATATTATGGGAGATATTTGCAGTTGTTGTGGTAAGAAGATAGCATTTTTGGACGTGGAATTTGATTGCATAGAAATTGATAATGAATCATTTAGAATATGTGGTAAATGCAAAAGTAAAATAAACGCATACGATTCTGGTGATATTTCCGCTGATGAAGTCATTACAGATTCTACACATAAAAAAGTAGTTGATTATCTCAGGAATATGAAATCAGATGAAGAAATAGAGCTTGAAAAAGAGCAAATTGAAAATAAAACAGTTGCACAGAAGAATGATCCACTTTATGACGATATACATCAAATTGCTGGAGATTTACGATTTATAAAGAATGTGATTATCACGGGTCTTGTGTGTGGAGTTGTTTTAGGAATTATTGGCATATTGGGGTTGCAGTAAAGGCGAGATACAAAAGTAAACAAGAAAATTATTGCGGTAGGTGGCATAATTTGGGAACATAAATTTTGAAAATTTTAAAAAATGAAACAATTTCTTGATTTTCAAGCTTTTTTATGTTATTATCATACACGAAAACAGAATAGAAAATTCTTCGGGGCAGGGTTAAATTCCCTACCGGCGGTAA
>CAMWNY010000112.1 GCA_947175775.1 uncultured Lachnospiraceae bacterium
TTCAGTTGTCAATCTTCGGTTAGAATCACATTCATTGAGATTCCGAGAAGTTATTAATAATCTTTTGAATTTAGGAATCTGATAAGTTTATCTGTTAAACGTTCATTTTAATGAGGGCACACTGTATAAGTTACTGTCCTGATACAATCACCATAAACCACATGCCCACATTTAGCACAATATTTAGCATCATAATAATTCATCTTACAACCACCTTTGCCATCTTTTATATGGTCTACAACCGTTCCAGAAGAATATGTATGACTACAAGCCCTATACATTTGGTCTGTTTCCATATGTACGTCATAATAAACTTCACCGTCTTCACTTACAAAAAATATAATATTATCTGCATTAATATATGTCTCATATGCATCATACTTTATTTCAATTTCTGTACGTCCATCCTGTTCCCAATCACCATACAGATAACAACTCTCTACTTTTTCATATGGTGTATCAAAATACCGAATCTGCCTCTCCTCATAAGCATAAACCGTCAGAGACGACACAAAAACCGCGAGCGCAATCATAACGCCCCCTGCCAACCTACTCATTTTCCCAAACTTCTTACCCGTTTTTTTCATTCTTTTCATATTTTCAATTCTTTCCTTTAATTGTTTTTCACTCATATTCAGTCCTGCAATCGGCAGCTCCCCCATTTCCTGCATTTCTGCAAAATCTATCAAAAGATTAATATAATCTCCTGTTTCCGGTAAGCTTTTGTTTGCTATGACCTTTTCATCACAATACATCTCCGTTACCAGCTCCCACCGATACAGCAGATAATACACAAGCGGATTATAAAAGTTCATAAGCGCTACAAACGTCAAAATTGCTTTTACGAGGTTGTCCCTTACGCGAATATGTACCAATTCATGACACAGTACATCCTCAAGCCTGCGCTCTTCCCACACAACCGCCGGAAGTATAATTTTCCCCCGTATAATTCCAATTGTAATCGGTGTCTTTAGTCCTGCACACAGATAAACCCTGCTTTTGACAGGTATTCTGTATCCGTATGTCAATTTGTTTATTACAAGCTCTCCTTTTTCAAACCGTTCCACCCCTTTCATAATATTCCGGTATACGGTAAAATACCTCTTTATTCGTACGCCCAATCCGACAATTCCAAGCAGAATGCTTATAGCAGCAAAGATATACATTAGTACATTTGAAATATAAATGCCGTCCCGATACACAAATACCGTATATTCCATCATATTTTTAACAACATTATTCTCCTGATACCATGTCTCAAATCCAAAACATTTGTTTATTAGCTCTGCATATGATGTTTTAAACCTTGCGAGTGGCACAACAAACAATAAAATATTTACCGTAAGATAAACCTTATGCCACAAGACAGGCAGGTATCTCTTTGTCAATAAATATAGCAACAGATAAATAACAACCAAAACGCTTCCCGTCAAACTCATCGTGCCAAGCAGCGACATACTACTCCTCCTTTTCCGCAAAGTCCTCCTCGACAGCCGACCGCAGCGCTTCCGCAACATTTTTGTCAATTCCCTTCCCTCCTGTAAGCGCCGACAAAAAAGATCCAATTGAGCCGCCGTAATAATCCTTCAAAATCTTTACTGCCTTGCCCTGTTCATACTCCGTATTCGTTACCGCCGCATAATAAACACGGTTTTTCCCCGTTTCGTCTGCGGTGACAAGTCCTTTATCCGTCAACCGTTTGATAAAGGTATTGACTGTCTGCTTTTTCCAGTCCCTGCCCTGCTCTTCATTTAAATACGTCATAATCTCCGCAAAGCTCTTTGCTCCCTCTCTCCACAAATAATGCATGACAAGGCTCTCCGATTGCGTCATTTCATAAATGATATTTTTTCTCATATTTTATACCCTTTCAAATACTTATGATTTACTTTAATTGTACTACAAGTATATAATACTGTAAAGAAAATATCTATGCGCTCCCAAAATCCTTCCAACACAAAATACCGGCAGGAAGTTCCCGCCGGCATTTTGGTTCGTTCTATTCTATTTCACAATCGTATCCCGTATCTCATCAAGCTGTGCATCCGTCACTTCCTGCGGCTTCATCACAAGACTTTGATTATCGTCATTGTAACGCGGTATCAAATGCACATGAAAATGAAATAGCGTCTGTCCCGCCACTTCATTATTGTTCTGCACAATGTTAAATCCGTCCGCGCCCAGCTTTTCCGTCATCAGCGCCGCCATTTTTTTTGCAAGCGGAAACACCTTTGCGGCGGTATCATCCGCAATCTCATAAATATTTTTATAATGGTTTTTTGGCATAATCAGCGAATGTCCTTTTGTGGCGGGCGCCAAATCCATAATTACGCGAAAATCCTCATCCTCGTAGAGTGTCCGCGAGGGTATCTCACCGTTTGCAATTTTACAAAAAATACAGTTATCGTCTTTCATTTTCATCCTCCATTCTTTGTTCATTAAAACTTATATAATAAATCAAGTGTCCGAAGCACTTTAAAATCGCCTTTCATCTTCACGTCACCCGCCATAAATGCTCCCTGGAAGGTCATGCGCCCCTGAACAATCTCATTCATAATGCGCGAAGAGAGCCGCATCTCCACATCAAACGTATCGCTGTCACCGTAGAAGCACTCCATCTCCGTATGGTCCACCTTCACGATTAATGGCTTCTTTGATTCCGGAAGGTTAAATTTATATACGGCATGAAAACCTGGCTGCGGGTGAAAATGATCCCGCAAATCCTGTAAAAACATGGTACTGTCCATCTCTCCCGATGCCCCCATCAAATCCTTAAACATGCTCGCAAGCTCCTGAATATCCTCTTTCTGCTTCTGCACATAAAGGTCATCACTCGCAAGCTCGGAAAGCTGTTCTGCCTCCTGCGGCGTCAGGTTGAGACTTTGTGTAAAGGATATTTTTTGTTTTACCGCCTGATTGCTGCACGGGAATACTGCCGATTTCTGATTAATGGAACGATACAGGTCCTCCGTGCGCTTTTCAATGACTCTCGCATAATTTGCATTCTCCTCAAGCTCCGCAACATCCGCAAAATAACCGCTGATACCCGTCACCGGAAGCCCTCCAAGAATTTCCCAAGCCTCCGTAAGGCTTGTCAGCGCATCGCGTTCACCGTAAGTAGTCGACATAACTATCGGGCACATATATAAGTTAGAAATCTTTTCCTTATCCCCGTACAGCCAGCAGGAGTCTAAAAACAGCTGCATCCATCCTCCCACGCCGAACCATTCCACCGTAGTCGCAAGAATAACGCCATCCGCGTCCTTTAAGGTCTGCGAAAGCGTGATAATGTTATTCTTAAACTCATACAAATCATAACGCTCCATATTAACGTTTAGCTCACGCAGTACCTCCTGCATTTTATTAAGCACATACAGGGTAGGATCTCCGATTAGCCCCCTGCCTCCGTAATAAATGTTGATTTTCACCTGATTTTCCTCCCGTTTATCGATTTCCTTTAAATGCTTCTATTACATTCATAAACGCCATAATCAGCGCACCGAAAATCAGTCCGCCGACATGTGCCGCGTTGTCTATGCCTTCCGAACGCATACCATCATATACCATATAAACAATTGCAAATACCATTCTGCCCACGGAAATACCTTGATAGCGTCCGTTATTAACAATCACAAGGATCAGCATCGCACCGATCAGCCCGAATATTGCTCCGCTTGCGCCTACCGACGTATGGCTGTTTCCGCTGAGCAGTACATTTGCAACGGAAAAAATGCCGCCGCCTATTCCCGAAAGCATGTACAAAATTGCAAAACGGACATGTCCGATAACACGTTCCAGCATTTCACCAAGGGCAGCTAAAAAAATCATGTTGCTTACAATATGGTCTATTCCTCCGTGCATGAACATGCTTGTAAAAAATCTGTAATACTCGCCGTCCAAAAGCACACGCTCCGCGTCCATGCATCCCCTATTATACACTACCTCGCCCGCATATGTACAGTACATATATATGATAATGTTTATTGCAATCAATATAATCATGACTATATAGTCACGGTAGTCAAATGACTTTTGTTCCTGCATTTTTTTCTTCCTTATTTTACATATCATTTTTCATTTTTTGTCTTTGCCGCTGCTTTTTGTACATTTATTATATAGAATACTCTGCTATATTTCAAGCTTTTAAGTTGACATAATTTTATATTTCCAATCATTGCAGAGTTGACATAACTATGCCTCTTTGATAAACTTTTTCTGTATTTATATTAATTTCGACAATATTTTTATTTTATTACGAAAGGATTTAAGATACTATGTTACATAAAAAAATTTATCGCATTTTATCGCTTATTTTGTGTACCGCACTCTTTTCCAATGCTGTACCTGATACAGTGAATGCTGCGCAATTATATGATAAAAATGACACGCATGTCATAAACGAAGAAAGTTCAGAATCGGAATCGGGACAGGAAATGGAACATTTCTCTATTATGGAAAGTTCCAATGCAGAAACCGAAATTTTTTCTGAAACAGAGACAGAATCTGAAGTTCAGACAGAAGCAGAAACAGAAATTAATACGTCAGTATCCCCGGAATCTTCTTCTGAAACAGAAACGAATTCTGAAACGGAATCTTCTTCTGAAACAGTTACCGAAACGGAAACGGATTCTACGAGCAGTGATTTTGAAGCAGAATCTGAAACAGAAACATCTCTTGAATTTGAAACAGAATCTGAAACAGAACTTACAGATGACGATGTCAGGCTGCAAAACGCTATGGAAGAATTTAATACCCTTGCGGATACCAAGCCTTTAATGGCGCTTTTATACCGCACGAATTCCTACAACGTCAGTCAGTCTCCGTCTTATGACAGCGATACCGTCGCCGTGATTGAAAGCGGTCATACGCTCTACGTAAAGTCCGTGGAAATACTTGACGGCAGCATATGGTATCAAGTGCAGTTTGGCATAGACGGCACGGAATACTCAGGATATGTAGAGGCTTATTATCTTGCCTACTCCGACGAGGACTGGATTTCCTGGGTAAGCACATTAAATGACACAAATGTCATAAATTCATATGCTTCTGACGGAAAAGCCGACACCTCAGATATTGACGCATTTCCCGTCTTTTATCGGGACAAACTCAGAGCATTGAAAACGCTTCACCCAAACTGGACCTTTGTTCCCATGAACACAGGGATTGATTTTAATACGGCTGTCACAAATGAAATGGGTGACAAAAGCCTTATTCAAAATACAAATAGCAACGCGGAAAAAGGCTGGGTTGGAAAGACTTACGGGAGCGGTTGGTATTATGCCACAAAAGACGCAGTTACCCATTACATGGACCCCTGCAATTTCCTTACGGAAAATTACATTTTCCAGTTTGAACAGCTTACATTCAACAGCTCTTACCATACCGTATCCGCCATTCAGAACTTTTTAAACGGTACGTTTATGAAAGGCAATCTTCCTGACGATGCAGGAAAAAGCTATGCACAGGCATTTTTTGAAATCGGCAAAAGCAGGTCGCTCAGTCCTATTCATTTGGCATCACGTGTCTATCAGGAACAGGGCAGCGGAAAGTC
Source organism: uncultured Lachnospiraceae bacterium (assembly GCA_947175775.1). Lineage (GTDB taxonomy): Bacteria > Bacillota > Clostridia > Lachnospirales > Lachnospiraceae > COE1. The sequence goes on from CAMWNY010000112.1 coordinate 5,552, forward strand.
CGCGTTGATTTCGGGCACTTACAACAATTATAAAGGCTATTATAATTATTTTAATGTAAAAGCATCCGGACAGACAGAAAAGGAAATTATTGAAAACGGTCTTTCCTACGCCAAATCGCAGGGATGGAATACACATTATAAATCTCTTGCGGGCGGTGCGGCAACCATTGGAAACAATTACATTTTAAAGGGGCAGGATACGCTCTATCTCGAAAAATTTAATGTGGACGGAAGCTACTATCCGCTTTACACGCACCAGTACATGCAGAATATTCAAGCGCCTGCGAGCGAAGCCGTAACCACAAAAAAAATGTATGCAAACGCCGGAAGCCTTGATTCTGCATTTGTATTTAAAATACCAGTATTTTTGAATATGCCTGAGGAACAGCATCTTGAAAGCATCTCACTTGACAAGAGTACGCTAATCTTACAGACGCCTGCTTCCCTTACCGGAGCTCCTACGGACCTTGACACACATGATGCGCTGACCGTTCGCTACAACCCTGCAAACACCTCTGATGAAATTACCGTCAAATGGAAATCATCAGATTTAAATGTTGCAGGAATCACTGCTTCCGACAGCGACGGCAAAATCTTTGTTACTGCCGAAGGCGAAGGTACGGCAACGATTACGGCAACCGCAACTGCAAAAGACCCCAACACAGGCAATACGACGGTAAAAACCGCGGACTGTCAGGTGCGTGTTCTTGCTCCTGCTCCTGAAATTGAAACATGTACTGTTCTCTTTATGGACAGAGACAATACAACTGTCTTGCAGAAATTGGAAATCCCGCATGAGGGAACTGTTGCAGAAAGTTTGTTCCCTGAAATTTCCGTTCGCAGCGACGAACTTTTTATTGGATGGTTTACGGAAAAAGGCGGGAAAGGCACGCTTTTTGACAGCACCACTGTCCTATCCACAAATGAACTTATCGTTTATCCGTATTGTGAAGTACAAGGAAAGGGCTTTTACGTGCTTCCCATAAGCGACCATGTATACACGGGAAGCGCTATCAAACCTGAGGTACAGGTATTTGACAGCATTCTTAACAGCGACGGCAGCTACCGCCTGATTCCATTAGAAAAAGGAACGGATTATACCGTTTCTTATAAAAACAACAAAAATGCAAATACGAAAGACAGCGCGTCTCCTGCTGTCGTAATAAAAGGAAAGGGAAATTACACAGGAACGGAATACGCCTATTTTAACATTATTCCTAAGTCGCTGACAGACAAAGATATTTCCGTTGAAAATATAACAGTTGCATACAACGGCAAGCTTCAAAAGCCGACGCCTGCAATATACCGCTCAGGCAAAAAGCTTTCGGCAAAAAAAGATTTTACGCTGTCCTATCCCGATGCCAGCAAAAATGCATACATTGACGCGGGCACTTATCCTGTAACGATTACAGGCGCGGGCGGCTACTCTGGTACTCTGACCATTTATCAGAAAATTACTTCTGATATTCTGATGAGCAAAGTAAAGGTCGAAAAGATACCAAATCAGACCTATAACGAAGTTTTGGCAAACGGCGGACAAGGAATGACACCCGACAAATTAAATGTTTCTTATGGAGACCGTACACTGAAAGAGGGGCAAGACTATTCTGTCAGATATGCAAACCATCTGTCCGTCGGAACGGCTACTGCTTACATTACCGCCAAGAACGGAAGCGGATTTTCCGGCACGAAGCCAGTCCCCTACAAAATCACCGGTGCACCCGTCAGCAAAGCCGTTGTCAGCGGTATTGCACCGAAAATCTACTCAGGATCGGAAATGTCTCTTATACACGTCTA
>CAMWNY010000113.1 GCA_947175775.1 uncultured Lachnospiraceae bacterium
TCGTGCCCACATAAGTACGGCCTGGAAAAATTAATACTGCGAAATACATGCATCCCTTTTGTTTGGGTCCGATAATCCTTTTTTTGCCATTCCTTTTATTTTCCGTTCATTTCTCCGTACTCGCTGATAAAGTTAAACTTTGCCTCCACCAGTGCCGGCGCCGCGTCCATTGACAGTCTGTTTTTGATATAATACGTATCGACGTTTTCGCAGGTTGCACTCATTGCTATGTTGTATTTTGCAATCCAGTAATCAGGGTGCGCCGCAGAAAAAAGCATCCAGCAAACGCATACTGTTGCAAGCATATACTGAAACAGCCTAAACTTCGGGCAAAAAATGCAGTACGTCACGCCTCCCATCACAATTGCAATCACTATAAGCCCCCACAGCGCAAGCACTCTCGTAAAGGTAAGATGATACATTTCAATATACATCAGCAGGCGAAACAGTCCGGAAACTTCCATAATATAAGTACATCCGCAGATAACGCAGAGTACCGCCCTTAACGCCCTGCCCGATTCAAAATACGCAAGCATGCACAATACCAGAACCACATTAATCAGGCACACAAAGACAAGCTGGAAAAAACCACTCCTCGCATATTCGGCATACGTATAACCCTCCGGAAGCTTCAGCCGTCCCATAAAAAGCCCAAAAATCTGAATGGCTGAAAAAACAAGATAAATCACGCAGACCAACGTACTGATTGTCACGGCAATATAAGTGTCAAACCCATTCTCCTTCCGTACCGCCATATCATCAACGGCCTTGATGTCCGTCTGTTCATTACAGTAACAAAATACGCCATAAGCGACAAAAAATACCACTAACGCCATAAATGCCGCTGATATGGAATGATATAGAAAATCGGCAAAGTCAACATTAATCTGAAACGACAGCAGGTCACAGACTAAATTGTAAAAAACAACATCCGCACTGCCAAGCAGGATCAGCAAAATACAGACTAGCGGGAGTCCGATGACAAGCCCGATTGACACACACACAAGAATGCGTTTTTTCTCTTCACTATTTTTTCCGGCATTCGGTTCACTGCACAGCCGCCTGAGCTTTTTGGATGCTCCCCTGTCATAAAAGGGGGTAAAAATCTGACTGATCGTTCCAATCACAAGATGAAACAGCCCTTTTAAGTACGCGGCAATGCTCCATCCCGACACATCATGCCATGTCTGCAAAACCAACACGCCAAGCACCAAAAACGACAGCGCTTTATTAAAGAATATCAACACTCCAGAATCTGTCATGCAGTTTTGCGCACCTAAAATCAACACAGCCGCCACCAAAAAACGTCTGTACCATGATGCCTTAACCCAAAGACTGTGCTCTCTTGCGCAACTCTCCGTATACTTTCTCGTATAATAAGCAAAATACAAGAGCGTTGCGCCGACGAAAAAAGGGTATGTGATACCGGACGCATTCCGGTACAGGCAGAAGGTATAAAACAGCGCATAGATTGCACTGCCTGCTCCCAGGTGCCGCAGCCGTTTTGCCTTTTTTTCCAGCTTTTCCATTTCGGCAAGATTATTGATTTGCGGTTCGTTTTGGGTGGTCCGTTCATACTGCCATCCTTCTTTTATTGCATTATTGTCCATTGTCTTCTCCCCTTTCATTCGTACTGTTTCTGTCCGCTGCCTCGTCGGGAACATACTCCAAAATGTCGCCCGGCTGGCAGCAAAGCGCCTTACAGATTGCGTCAAGCGTCGAGAGACGCACTGCCTTTGCCTTATTGTTTTTTAAGATAGAAAGATTTGCGAGCGTGATATCCACTTCGCCTGCAAGCTCCGTAAGCGAAATTTTGCGCTTTGCCATCATCACATCAAGATTAATCATAATTGCCATGTTTATAACCATACTCCCTTCATAGCCTGTAAGTTTGGACTCTACACTGCCTGATTGGTCAGATTGTTAAATCGTTCTCAATCTTGTAATCCACTGCCTCGTCAAACACAAACGCAAGCACTTTGCTGAACAGTCCTGCGATGACAAAGACGAGCACAAGCACAAGCATTGCGGCTGTAGTATACAGGACTGAACGCAGCAGACAGACCGCCGCGATGATAAAGCTGTATGTTCCCATGCGCTGTAAACTCACCACGTTTTCCCGCACAAAGCAGTCGTTTTTTAATACCGTGCGGAACATTTTCCGAAGCTCCCCTAAAATTAGCACCGCAAGAATACCGAGAACAAAATAAATGCTCACGATTTCGACGTACCTGCCCTCAAAATCTTCAAAGTGAAAATATGCCGTCACCAGTTTTACAAGCCACGGCAGTGTAACGGTCACGGCAATGCCTGCAAAAAACATGATGTCAAGCAGGTACTTTGTGATAACTGCCACTGTTTCCTTTCTCATGTCATTCCTCCATTCTGGACTTACCTTCCTGTTATTTTCTTTAATTTTTTCTATCATACCACTTGCAATATTGAAATTCAATACTTTTTTATCGATTTTCAATAAATTTTTATCGAGATTTGTATTCACATAGATAAGCATACAAAAAGACGCCCGTCCCGTTTGCGGAGGGCGTCTTGTGTCTGACGACCGGTAATTCATTCAGGCTGTGGCTACCTGATGTCTATGTGGCACATTTTCATCGCTGCAAGCGCATTCTGATGGCTTTCGGGCGTCACACCCGCACAACACCGCTCCACAACACTGATGTCAACTTCGGGAAGGGCTGCTTTGATTAAAAGCGCATTGGAAATGACACAAATGTCAGTACATAATCCGATTATCGTCACATGCTCAAGCGTTTCAATCGACTGTAAGTACGCTGCAAGCTCCATTGAGCCAAAAGTCAGCTTATCAAATATCTTCATGCCGTCCAGGCGAAGCGTCTCAAGCTTTTTGTCAATCTGCCACCCGTCCGTTCCCTTGATGCAGTGTGGTACGGGAAGCTTCTTTCCCTCCTGTGTTTCCAAATAATTGTCAAAATGCGTGTCCCTTGTAAAAACAACCTCGCCGTCAAAACTTTTTACCAGTTCGGCAACATTATCAACAATCTGTACTGCCTCCTTTGTGCCAAGCGCACCGTCAATAAAGTCTTTCTGCATATCCACTACCACAAGGACGTTCCTTATATTACCCATTGTTTCACAACCTTTCCATATTCGTTTTCTGTATTCATTTTATTATTGAACCGCTTTGTCAAAATGCTGATAATCCTTCAGGCTCTTCCACGTACCGCCCCACCGGAATCCATGCTCCGTAAAAAGCCGGTAGCACAAATCATCTTTATCGATTTTATAGGGAAATTCCTTACTGCGGTCGGCGTATTCGTCGCTTCCCTCCGGAAAACTTTTGGTGCTTCCGTCGGCGTAAGTTCGCACACATGGATTGTAAAACGGATTAATGTCAATTGCCAGACCGAAACTGTGTTTTGACAGATTTTCAGAGCCTTCCACCGTCCGGTAATTAAAGCAGGATGTGTTGTTTGCCTGCATGGACAGCTCGTCGTCCCCACCGTATTCGTCCACAAGCGTCATACGCTCAATCGGGTATTGATTGTCGTAAAGCTCCTGCATAATCTCAAGAATATCCTCTGCAATCGCTGCATTGACAATCAGTTCGCCCACATGCGTCTCACCGTCAAAGCCGATATGCAGCACTTGGAGGTAGCGCAAATCCTCCAATGCAATATCGTCATTCTCCACATAAGAGCAGCCGTTTATCCGTTCGTACAGTTCATCTGTGATCGGGCTTGCCGTAAAATACATTTCCGGATTTTTTATTTCTGACACTTGTGTCATATTTTCATGTGATTGTGTTTCACTTTCCGGTACTGTTTGCAGCTGCGTTTCTTCCTGTAACTGTGTCTGCGTGATATATTCCGTTTCTGACACTTGTGTCATATTTTCACTTACCGATTCAACAGGTTCCTGCCCCAAAAAAGGCTGCGTTTCTGCTGATGCGGGCGGCAGAATCAGCGGCTCGTCATCGCCCGCCGCATAAATTGCAATACAAACGCTCAGCAGCAACAGGGAAACAATAAGTATGATAATCACAATCAATTGCTTTTTCCTGTTTTTGTTTTTCATTCCAAATCTGTCCTCCATTTTGCATATCCGTTTTTCAAGCCGAAAAAAGGATTCTATTCCTATTGTTCCTAAGTATACTACAAAATGTGTAAAATGTCATTGATTTATTCAAGACGCTTTATCCAGCTCCTTTTTCCAAAAATCATCAGTGACAGGAAAAGCCGCACAACCTCCTCAAGCGACAGCAGCAAATAGACATACGGTATCGAAAGCCGCAGCACAAACGCCGCAAACAGTCCAAGCGGCACACCGAACACCCAGGTGCCTATGATGTCAACCCACATCACGTAATCCGTTTTTCCGCCGCTGCGGATAATGCCGCCTCCAAGTATCATATTGCAGACTTTTACAGGCGCTAAGGCTGCAAATACCGTAAGGATTTTCACGCAAATGCCACGCACCGCATCGCTCACATTGTAAATCCGTACATAGCCCGGAGCAAGCATCATCAGCAGCGCCGATAGCGGCAAAGCGCCGAACAGACCATACCGCATCAGTCTTTTGGAGTCCGCATATGCCTTATCATATTCCCTGTTTCCAAGTGATTTGCCAATCAGAATGCCTGCTGCCTGCGCCAGTCCGCTCAACGCTCCAATGAAAAGCCCCTGAACCGGACCCGTCATCGTCATCGCCGCACATGCGTCGGTGCCAATCCTTGCGTAAATTGCCGCATACACATTTTCGCCCGTACTCCACAGAAACTCACAAACCAAAACGGGCGCAAGGATCTTCACATACTGCACTGCGCTCTGCCTGTCAGGTTTTTCACAAAAGCTGTGCCGTATTCTGCCTTTCACGGGACTGCCTAAGAGAAACAACAGCGTAAGAACGCATGTTCCAACCTGGGCGATTACGCTCGCAAGCGCCGCTCCCCGCACACCCATCGGCGAAAATCCAAACTTTCCGAAAATCAAACCATAATTCAATCCGGTATTGAGCGCTACCCCCAAAATTCCCGCAAACAATGGAAAAAAGGCATGTTCCATACAGCGCAAAAGCACGGATACAATTGACGTTACCGCCATCGGAATAAAGGACCACGCATAAATGCGCAAATAAACCGCCGCCGTTTCACACGTCTGTATCTCCTTTGTGTAAAGCGACATCAACCCAAACGGAGCTGCCGCGCACAGCAGCCAAAAGCCCGCCGCTATCGCAACCGAAAGCCGTAAGCATCTGCGAAAGCTGCTTCCAAACGCCCTCGCATTATTCTGTCCGATATACTGTGCAAGCATAATTCCCGCTGCGGCAGACACTGCGCCGAGCACCACCGAATAAATCCACGCAAACTTTCCGGCAATCCCAATACCTGCGATACTCACACTTCCAAGCTGTCCAATCATCACTTGGTCAATCATGCTAAACGAGGACTGCAGCAGCGACTGCAATGCGACTGGAAATGCAATACGCACTAAGTTTTTTTGAAATTCCGTTTCTTCTGTTATCCTCCGCATCATACGCCTGCCACGCTTTCACGCTCCACAAGTGAAACCTGTAGTGTCTGTACAGGATTGACGTCTTCTCCCGCCTTAAGCTTTTGCAGCGCTGCAACCGCCATTTTCGCGCGCTCGCCTGCATCCTGCCCTACCGTCGTAAGGCGCGGATAGACACGCTCACAAAGCCCCATATTGTCAAAGCCGACAATCGAAATGTCCTTTGGAATTTGTATCCTTCGCTCCTGCAAAAATTGCATCAGCTCGATTGCATATGTATCGGAAACGGCAAAGACCGCGGAATACTGCATTATACTTGTTAAGTTCTTAACATAGAAAGCATGACGCTGCGCTGCCGTAAACGGAACCTCCAAAAAATCCGCACCTGCCTCTTTCATTCCCGCTCTGCATCCGTCCATGCGTTCCTTGTCCGTGCAGATATTATTGTCGGAAATACACAAAACCTTTCTGTGTCCTTTTTGATACAAATAATTTCCCACCTGCAAACCGCCGCCGTAATTGTCGATAATCAGATTGCAGATGCCTTTGTTTTCGTCAAAATATCCGTCATACACCACAAACGGAATATGCATGTTTTCCCGCAGGCTTTTGTAGTCGTTTTCACAAAACCCAATCAGCACAAGCCCCTCCATATTCCACATGGACGCAAAGCGAATAATGTCGTTCCACTGCGTTGTGGTTCTTACCATCATAAAATATCCGGCATGTTCTAATGTGAAAAGCAAGGCGTTTAAGGATACCGCGATAAACGCATCCTCAAGCACTCTGTTTTCGTATTTTTCATGGTTGTTTACGACGACACCTACAATGCGCGAATTGTTTTGCGACAGCAAAATGCCTGCCATGCTTGGAATGTATTGACGTTCTTCAAGCAGCTCCTGCACACGTTTCACGGTTTCCTTTGAGAGTTTTTTGGTCTTTCCGTGAATGACGTTTGACACGGTTGCCGTACTCAGTCCAAGCTCCTCGGCGATATCAACGATTCGTACGCGGTTTTGTTCCATTGCCGTTTCCTCCCCTGTGTGTTTTTTATCATTTTAACAGGTTTTGCTGATAATACAATGGGTTAAACGCGTAACCTCTGCCAAAGAATGAACTTATATTTTAGCTATTTTGACATAACCACTGTCCACTTCTATCTCCCTTTTTCTCATTCAGCCGCTGCTTGCTTATCATAAGTCGTTTGGATAATGTTTTATCCTTATTTTTTAATGTGCATTTATAGAAACGGTATCCCGCAATCTCAAGGATTATATTGATGCAATAATTATTATGCCGAATGTTAAATAGCCAAATGTCATAAAGAAAATTCAAAAAACTCCACCTGATGCCATATTGAAGGGAGGTGTCTGCGGTGTTCGACGATCCCGAACGATATGAACATGACGGCTTTTATAAAGAAGATACCGACTATGAAGATGAATATGAAGCGGACGATTCTGATTACATAGTCGATGACAAAGAAGATGAAAATCCCCTTTGGGACGATGCGGAAGAAGACACTGACGATCTTCCCGAAAAGAAACGAAGGAAGCGGAAGAAAACGGTCAAATCTTCGATGAGGATTATTTTGATCACTTAATTTCTGAGATACAAGAGATTCGAGCCAGCGAGCGCCGTTTCTATCAAAAGATTACAGACATCTATGCTACTGCCGTCGATTATTCCTTTGATAGCCAAATCACGAAAGATTTCTTTGCGACAGTGCAGAATAAGATGCACTATGCCGTTCACGACAGAACAGCTAAAAAAATTTTTAAGAAACAATTTAAGAAATTGTCTGCACAATGCGGAAGGAATGAGGTATCAGAAATGAT
>CAMWNY010000114.1 GCA_947175775.1 uncultured Lachnospiraceae bacterium
ACATTAACCCCTCCACAGTAGCCACGATCATCTGCTGCATCTGTGTGCTGATAAAATTACAGATATCCGGCATCATTCGCATCGTTATCAAAAGAACACTAAGCCCTGCAAGAAGTTTTAACTGAATACCAACCGAAAACATGTTCATCTGAGGTGCAAGCTTTGCCAAAAGCCCAAGTACAATGTTCATAAGCGTAATACTTGCAAATACAGGAAGACAAATTCGAAAACCAATAATAATATAATTACCCAAAAAGCCAATTAAGTTCGCAAGCAGTCTGTCTGTATTAATATGAATCGCATTAATCGGTATCAGAGTAAAAGTCTCCATAAGCGCCTTCAAAAGATACCTGTGCAGTCCTGTTGTATAAAGAATCAGCATTGTTCCATACTGCAGGATTACACCGGAAAGCGTTGACTGTTCATTCGTCGTAGGGTCAAATACATTTGCCATTGACAAACCAACCTCCATATCAATCACGCGCCCCGCAAATAAAACAACAGAAGTACACAGCTGTGCCGCCAATCCAATTAACAGGCCAACCGCCACTTCTTTTAAAACCACAACGCAATATGCAACAAATGTACCATATTGAGGATAGACATGTTCCGGTCCGAATTGATACATAATATATGCAATAAACACACTAAGCGCTATCTTTACATTATTTGGTATTCCTCTCGTACTAAAAAACGGAGCCACAAACACAAAACTCGCAATGCGCATCAATACCAAGAGAAAGTATTCAAGCTCGGACAACGGAAAAGATAAGTTCAGCATCGTTTGCTACCCTGCTCCCTTCTGATGTTTATCTGATATAGATTGAAAAATTATTCCATAATTCTGTCATAAAGGTCGTCATATTATTTAACATCCAATGTCCTAACAACATGAGACAGGCAAACATTCCGACCACTTTGGGCACAAACGTTAACGTCTGCTCCTGAATCGATGTAACCGTTTGAAATATACTTATCAAAAGTCCTATTATCAGGGATACAAGCAAGGGCGGCGCTGCGGTTTTCAAAACCACCATAATCCCATCCTGCATCATATCCGTAACCATATCTACAGACATTTTCTTCACCATCCTTTATCAGTAAAACGTTCGCACCAAATTTACAATCACAAGATTCCAGCCATCTGCAAGCACAAATAAAAGAATCTTAAACGGCATCGAAATCGTCGTCGGCGGAAGCATCATCATACCCATACTCATAAGTACAGATGCCACTACCATGTCAATTACAATAAACGGTATGTATATGATAAAGCCAATAATAAACGCACTGCGCAGTTCGCTGATTATAAAGCCCGGTATCAGCACAGATGTCGGAACCTGTTCCTGGCTTGCACCATCCCATGCAGTATTTGATATTTGCATAAACACATCAATATCCTTAACCTGCGTCTGCTCAAACATAAAATCCCGAAGCGGCGTTATTGCCGTTTCGTATGCTTCCTCAAACCCAATTTCTCCCGCATCATACGGTACAATCGCCTCTGTATAAATCTGCGAAAAAATCGGCTGCATTATAAAAAATGTAAGAAACAGCGAAATCGCAATCAATACCTGATTGGGAGGCGCTGATTGCGTGTTTAATGCCTGTCTCGTAAAATGCAGCACAATTAAAATTCTAGTAAATGAAGTAAGCGTTATCAAAAGAATCGGTAATACTGCAATTGCCGTAAGAATGAGCAAAATTCTCAGCGTACCGTTCAGCTCCCCATTGCCGTTATTGTCCAGCGAAATCGTAAGGCTGTTCCCTATATTTAGTTGCGAAAGCTCCTCCGGCGTCTGTGCCGTACCCGGATCATTAATGGTTGTCCTGTTTTCATCATCGCCGGACTGATTGTTTAAAATATGTTCTGCAGCAGCCTCATCCTCACTCGTAGCGCTTGCAACACCTACATCCGCTACTACAAGCATAAGTATCATAGCAAGCGCATAAAACAGCTTTTTCAACTCCCGCTTTATATTATAATTTTTATATCTGTTTATCATCTTCACTATTTCCTGAGTTTATCAAAAATATCTTTAAAGCTTACCATTGCCGCATTTTCACTCTTTTGGGCAAACTCCGTAACATCGTCCTTTGTAAGCTCTCCAAGTAGGGTAACTGTTTCTTTACACACAATATAAGAAAAGTATTTTTCACCAATTCTTACGATTTGAATATACTTGGTTGGCGCTATTTTAAAAGTCTCAAGTATCTCAACATTTGCGTTTTTATATCTTCCCTTTTGTAATCCCGCCGTAAGCCTTGTTGTGATATACGCAAGCGCCAACACAAATACAAACATCAGTAATACCGTAATCAATTGCACCATCGAATTCAGCATTATTAACCAACTACCTTTTTCACTGCCTCTAAGACACGTTCCGCCTGAAAAGGCTTTACAATAAAGTCTTTTGCGCCTGACTGAATCGCTTCAATAACCATCGCCTGTTGTCCCATAGCCGAACACATAATCACATTCGCCGCCGGATCAAGCTGTTTAATCGCCTTCAATGCCTGAATACCGTCCATCTCGGGCATTGTAATGTCAAGCAGCGTCAAATCCGGTGACGACTCCTGATATTTACTAACGGCGATTTTTCCGTTTTCCGCCTCCGCTGCAACCTCATATCCGTTTTTGGTGAGAATATCCTTAATCATCATTCTCATGAATGCCGCATCGTCCACGATAAGAACTCTCTTTGCCATATTATAATCCTGTCCTTTCTAAAATTAAACCTCTTTTATTTGATAATTTCCATAATTCTGACACCGAAGCTTTCCTCAATTACAACGACCTCTCCCTTGGCAACAAACTTGCCATTCACAAGTACATCAATCGGCTCGCCCGCAATTTTATCAAGCTCAATAATCGTGCCCGGAGCAAACTCCAATATATCAGAAATGGATTTACTTGTACGCCCAAGCTCTACCGTTACTTCCAACGGCACATCCTTAATCAGTCCAATGCTCTCAGCGCTTACCATTTCACCCTGTCCAGCCGGTGCAAAATTTTGAAACTGCGCAGGCTGTATATTTACATTGGGCATTCCATACCCCATCATAGGCATTCCATAACCCATCTGAGGCATTCCCATACCCATCTGAGGCATTCCCATATTCATATCCATACCTTGAGGCGGCATTCCCATGCCCATCTGAGGCTGCTGCATACTCATATCCGGTGCCGGCGCGGTCGGTACCGGTGCAGGTGCCGGAGCAGCTGGCGCTGGTGTGGGTGCCGGTTCCGGAGCAGAGGCTTCCTCCCCGCCCATCATCTGCTTCATAAAAGTATCCGATACATCCTTGGCAAATTCTAATGGATAAAGCTGCATCAATGTAGAATCCACCAAATCCTCAATTTGCATCCTAAAGGCAATTTTAACAAAATTATCCTCGAGGAACGGTGAAAGCTCCTTCGGTTCTTTTGTCTGCAAATCCACAAGACTGGCTTCCGGCGGGCTGATGTCAATTGTTTTTCCAAGCATGGAAGAAAGCGATGTCGAAGAAGAACCCATCATTTGGTTCATTGCCTCCGAAATGGCACTCAAATGAAGTTCCGTTAAGTCCCCGTCAACATTCGTACCGTCGCCGCCCATCATCAGGTCTGTAATAACCTTTACATCATGCTCCTTCAGCACTAAAATATTCGTTCCATTCAATCCTACCGTATATTTAATTTGAATAAATACACACGGTCTTTCATATTCCCTGATCACGTCCGCCCAAGTTGTCATCTCTACAACAGGCGTTGTAATATTAACCTTCTTGTTTACCAGTGAATAAAGCGTTGTAGCAGAAGTCCCCATACTGATGTTCGCCACTTCTCCTATCGCGTCTTTCTCCACATCTGACAAGGGATCTTCCCCTGCCATCGTCGCTGTTGCCGTATCTGCACCGGCATCACTTCCACTGTCTGCTGACAGATCTACGCCATTCAACAACGCATTTATTTCGTCCTGAGATAACATACCATCCATTATCCTATTCCTCCTCCCTAAATACAGATGTTACCCTCACTGCATATGAGTCCTTGCTTGCGCCTGGAACTGCACTGAATTTCTTTATATTCCCCACATATACATTCAGCTCATCCTCGACTCTTGAATCAAGCCGTATAATATCGCCCACCTGTATGTTGACAAAATCATTAACCGTGATAACGCTTTTTCCAAGCACTGCCTTCACAGGCACATCCACTCTGCGAACCATACTTTCAACGAACTGCTCGTAATCCTCGTCATCCACCTTCTGCATGCTCGAATACCAAAACTTGGTATTTAACCTGTCCATAACAGATTCCAATGTAAAGAATGGCATACACACATTCATCAAACCTTCTACCTCACCGATTTTTACATTCATGGTAACAAGCGCCACCATATCGCTCGGTGAAATAATCTGGGCAAACTGCGGATTCGTCTCAATCCGTTCCAAAAACGGATCAACCTCCGCCACATTCTTCCATGGTTCTCTTAAAAGCTGCATACAAATAACCATGATTCGTTCAATAATGCTCATCTCAATCTCCGAGAATTCTCTCGGTTTTTCCAATGCGTCTCCTCTGCCTCCCAGCATCCTGTCTATAATCGCATAACCCAAGCCACTTGTCAACTCCATAATAATATTGCCGGGCATTGGAGCAAAGTTCACGACCGTAAGCAGTACCGGATTCGATAACGCATTTGAGAACTCGGCAAATGTTACTGTCTCGGAACTTGCCACGCTTACCTGTACATTCTTTCTCAAATAAACTGGTAAGTTTGTTGACAACAATCGCCCATAATGGTCAAAAATCATGTTTAACGTTCTCAGGTGCTCTTTTGAGAATTTTGCAGGCCTGCTAAAGTCATAGTTTTTGACCTGTCGCTCGTCCTTCTCCTGCATATCCTCGACATCCAGCTCACCGCTGCTAAGCGCTGCCAGCAAGCTGTCAATCTCACTTTGAGATAATACCTCTCCCATTCGCTATTCACCCCCTGTTAGCATTCTTCAAAAGAGGTCTTCAATTGAAAATAACCCTAAAATATATCAATTCCCCTTCATACTCATAATAAGAGTTTTAATTATATAAGAAGTTAAATGATACGCCATAAATAACCTCTGATGCAAATTTCTCCTGAATTTTAACAAGAATTTCAGATTTAATCTGCTCAGAATTGCTTCTTGCTTCCTCCACTGTGTGGCTTCCCAGCACTGAGTAAATAATGTCTTTCACAATCCCTTCACTCGTCGCAAGCGTCTCTTCATTATAAGTCTTGTAATCATCATGCGTCTTATTTAGTGAAAGTGACACATTTCCCACTGCATAATGCGCTGTGCCGTCCTCATCATTTTTTAGCGGAATCGTCATTTCATCAGTAATGTTATAAACAGCCGTATCCGCCATTGCAACTGACGATGCACCTACATCTGATGCCGGAAGCCCGTCAATTTCAAGTCCGATAATGGTGGAAATATCCGCTACAAGTGCGGCAGTCTTTCTCGATGCGCTTGACACCGTTACCATCATAATTGCCGATAGTACGATATTAACCACCAACAGCGCAAGGATAATGATAGATAATAAATTTCGTTTCATTTTTCGTCCCCCTTATTTATATTAATTCATCGAGCCGGAGCTTAATGAATTATATACTTTTATCTCAACGCGTCTGTTTTTTGCCCTTCCTTCTGGCGTCGCGTTGTCTGCAATCGGCATGTACTCCCCACGTCCGGAATGCTTTACTGTTCCCGGATCAATGCTTGAATTTTCTTTGAGATAGTCAAATACTGCAAGCGCCCTGTAGCTGCTGAGCACATCATTGTTTTCATAACGTCCGCCGTTTAACGGAACGGAATCCGTATGACCTTCTATCTCAATATTCCACTCTGCATACCTGGCAAGTATCATACCTACTTTATTCAATACCGGAAGCGCGTCCGTCTTTAAAGCGGCTTTTCCTGAGTCAAACAAAAACGCGCCGTTAAACGTAAGAAGCACATAATCCCCATTTACGGACACATCTACTTTGTCCGCAATCATATTTTCCGTAAGCGCCTCCTCAATTTTTTCCGCAAGCGCCTCAGAAAGTTTTAGCTTTTCTTCTTCTATCTGTTCTACTGTATCCTGAAGCTCCTGAACTTCCTGCTGTGTCAGCCCCAAAAGCTCTGCAGCATCCTTTGCCGCTGCCGCTGTCG
This sequence comes from uncultured Lachnospiraceae bacterium, assembly GCA_947175775.1. Classification (GTDB taxonomy): domain Bacteria; phylum Bacillota; class Clostridia; order Lachnospirales; family Lachnospiraceae; genus COE1. Next base: position 6,181 of record CAMWNY010000114.1, read on the forward strand.
CGTCCGTAGGCTCAACATCTGAAGACGCCTGCTCTGTCTTATCCAGCTGTTCCGGATCCTTTGCATCTGAATCCGCCGTCTTACCGCTGGAGTTAATATACTCATCAAGCATATTTAACTGGCTTACACCATTGCTGACCAAAATACCGTCACCGATTGCCTGTGCACCGCCGTTAAAAATACTAAAAGTTGATGGAAAGGATTTTGCCACTTCCTCAAATTTTGCCGCGTCGACAGTTGACATCGAGAACAACAGTACGAAGAAACACATCAGCAACGTCATCATGTCCGAGAAAGTACTCATCCAAGGTGCCGGGGTACCAGGCGGGAGTTTAAATTCTTCCTTTTTCTTACCCATTAAGCCTCACCTCCACCGCCTTCTTCTGATGTTCCTCTATCCTTCGGTGCAAGGAAAGATTTCAGCTTTTCTTCAATAACTCTTGGATTCTCTCCTGCCTGTATCGAGAGAAGTCCTTCTATCATAATTTCCTTTGCACTAATTTCCGTTGAATTGTTTGCCTGCAGCTTGCTCGAGCAAGGTGTGCAAATCCAGTTTGCAAGCATGGAACCGTAAAATGTTGTAATCAGGGCAACACCCATCTTCGGACCAATGGAAGTCGGATCCGACATGTTTTGAAGCATACAGATTAAACCAACGAGCGTACCAATCATACCCCATGCAGGTCCCATCGCGCCAAGCGAATCCCAAAAGCCTGACCTTAGCTTGTGGCGCTCATCAATACTGTTAAGCTCTGTCTCAAGAATGCCTCTCACAAGCTCAGGATCTGTACCGTCGACAATCAGCATAATTCCTTTCTTCATAAAATCATCATCAAGGTTTCCCGCTGCCTCCTCCAATGAGAGAAGTCCCTCTTTTCTTGCAATGTTGGAGAGCTCAATAATCTTCGTAATCATTTCCGGAATGTTTACATTTACCGGCTTAAAAATTAATGCAATACTTTTCAGGCCACCGACGAAGTTTGCCATCGTGCAGGAGGCCATTGTCGCAAAGATTGATCCTCCAAAGGTAATTAACGCCGCCGGCGCATCAACGCCCCATACAAGACCTGACACTGAACCCCCTCCCTGTAAAATACCAAATACACCCAAAACGCAACCGATTATCAAACCGAATAAAG
>CAMWNY010000115.1 GCA_947175775.1 uncultured Lachnospiraceae bacterium
TTGTCGGAAGCGGCGCATATGCAATATAAACCTCTTCGCCGTCCAATAATATACGGTCCACACCGCAGAAACCTGCCGTCATCGAAACCGCCGTATCGGCAAGCTGCGTGTTTTCACTTTTGCGCAAATCTGCCGGAGTATCCGAAGATGCCGCGGTTTCTCCTTCCGTCATCGCAGACACCATAACCTGTCCGTTATAATTTAGAAGGAACGCATATCCCGTGCCATTCACCGACGTCTCAAGCACCGCCTGATTCACTGTGTTTAAATACGACCCTGTGCCTGCCACGGCAACCACTTCATCCCCTTTATAAACAGGTTCCGCACACACAATGCAGCTTCCGCCGCCGTGCACATCCTCTATCACATCGGAGTAGACATACTGTCCTTCCTTTGCCGAAAGCGCCCGTTTATACCACTGTCTGTCCTCCGACTCCAAATAGGACGGCGCCCCGCCTTTTTCTTCAAATTTGCTGTAGGCGATATAATCCGCCTGTATCACCCAGCCGCTGAGCGTACTGATGTACGTCGAGGAAACCATATCATTGTTGGCATTATATTGCACCAGCATATCCTGAAGATTTCCAAGCTTCAGAATCTCCTCACGCTGTTTTATGCCTGCGTCTTCAAGCCGCTGCGAATATAAAAGCTGCGCTGCAAGTTCTGTGCTTTCCTCCGCAGGAGGCGGCGTCAGCCTGTCCGGATACTGGTCGGGATTTTCATAAATCCGCTTTGCAGTTTGGGCAATACCGTGCACATACGACCTGACTTCCAAAAATTTTTCATCAATATATGCCGCCTTCTCTTTGGAAACAGTCAGAAGCTGTTCCTTTGCCATATGCTCCAGCGCTTTTTCCGAACGCTGCGCAGCGGTTTCTCCCAAACTGCGGCTGTTTTTTACGGATATATTTTTCATCAGCTTCAAGTTTGTAATGCTTACCGCCCCGTTTATAAATGCCGCAACCAAAACCATTCCTAATAGAAATGCCATAATTTTAAAGCCTATCGTGTGTTTGACTCTCATGAAACCGCTCCCTTTCAAGTCCAAATCGTCAGTTACTGCTTCCAAAACTTCTCCCGGTCTTCTTTTTGACTGTCAAATCCTGACGTACGCTCATCCTCTCTTGCAAAAGGCGCATGTCCCGGAATAAACTTATCGCTTCTGTAGCTTAAATAAACTTTCTGATTTGCCGCATATCCCTGTCTTCCCAGCATTTCCAAAAGCGCTTTATACGGCAGAAAGCCTTCCTTATGAATGCCGTTTCTCAAATCCTGTGCCTCATATGCAAACACATGGTTTTCTCTTGCAACCTCTATTGCCATAGCCGTTTTCCTGCTAAAATCATATCCTGCCTCAACAGTATGCGTTCCCTGCTGAAAAATCGGATGCATTACAATGACGCGTCCCGCATCCTGCGTTAACATTGGCAGTTCCTGCTCGTAAAGAACACTCATTTCGTCCACGGTCCTAAAATAAATATGCGCCCGTCTGCCTTTTTCATATCCGCCGACAAACGCAGCTGATAATATGTTCCACAATCCGCCTTCCCGTTTCCACTCCCAGGTTACCTTGAGATTGTCCAGCAACCCTCCAAAAGGCGTTCCTTCAAGCGGGCAGTATCCCATTTTTCTGATTGCAAGGCTCAGCGCATACCCGCCTGACCACAATGCCAGCTCCTGTTCTTCGGGGACCGCAAGTCCGCCATCCTCCTGTATCATTTCAACAGCCTCGCGGAAATAGGGGTTGCTGTTCACGGTGTTGAGATATTCCTGATTATTTCTTTTTGTCATCGCTAAGTCAGCGTTGGCTAACTGGGTACGATAGCCTTCTATCAGCTTATTCCATATCGTCTCAATGCGCACCTCGCTGACAGGACAAAATTGCTCATATTGTTCTTTGAATCTTTGATAATACGGATGTTCTAAAGCCGCTCTTTCTCCTGCCATGATTTCAGATATTATTTCCGCCTGTGTAAAATCTTTCTGTGACGCTTTCATACCGTGTTCTCCTCTCTGATATAGTCTGCTATTTTTTGAAATTCCATATTTAACTTTAAATCCTCTAAATGAAACAGCGCCTCTCCCGCATGATGCATAATCAGATACGTGTTATCATCGCACAAGGGTTTTATCCCGGTGAAGAAAAATCCTTTTTTTGCAAGCTTTTCATAAACGCTGACTGCATATCTGTCATTGCTGTTTAAAAACACGTTTGCAGTCTGTCCACCCCTTAGCGGATACGTCCAAAGAAGCTGCCCCAACTGTCTGTCAAAATCTGCTCCGATTGTAAGAAGATGCATTTCAAGGTATTGGTGTTTTCTGTCATAATGATAGGAAAGTCTGCTGTTTGCGGGTATTTCCCCGCAATCTTGCGCCGCACTGTCCATAATTTCATATGCCGCGCCTAATTCCTCAAACCGTTCCCTGCAAAATGCTTTATGTCTGTTTGGAAGGTACAAACGTCCCGCGTTTTGTCCGCACATTGCTTTTACCTGTATGCCAAGGGGCATTTTTGTATTTCTTCCGTTGTCATAGGAATGGTGCAGCACCTCTAAATCAAATATGTTTGGCAAAATACCGACTGCCTTCATCCCCAAGCCGCAAAGAAGTTTTTGTGTGATGTCGTGAAACAGTACCGGCTGGCTGTAAACCGCCGAAGCGTTCTTATCTTCAAGCAGCTTTAATCCATATTCAAAGAGCCTTTGCGCAATTTTGTGCCCTCTGTACTTTTTTTTCACAACCTGCGCCGCGATTTCATATACGGTACAGGTTTGCCCTTCTGTTCTGATAAGCGCTGTTGTCCCTGCAATCTCACCGTTTGGAAGCTGTGCGACAATGAAAATATCGTGTCCTTTTTCGGCGCTTTCCATAATTGCGGACGCACTGTACCATTTTTCTTTTGCATAGGTATTCCCATACTCATCGCGGATACAGTCAATCATTCCTTTTTCGTCACCGCAGCGGTATCGGCGCACCGTAACACACAGCTCCTTTTCTACACCGGCACTCATCGCAGTGTCAGGATTTTGTCAAATCCCGTGATTTTAAAAACGTCCATCACGGCGGGCGGTACCTGCTCTACCGTCAGTTCCCCGCCCTTTGCCTTCATTTTCTTTTCCGCCCCAAGCAATACGCGAAGCCCTGCTGACGAGACATATTCCACTTCTGCCATGACCACCGTCAACGCCGTAATGTCCTCCAATTCGTTTGCAACAACTTCTTCAAGCCTTGGCGCCGTAACAATTTCAAGTCTTCCTTTTAGTCTGACTGTCATTACGCCTTGTACAATCTCTTTCCTTATCTCCATTCCTTCACCTCCACAAAATCACTTGCTGTCCACTTCCCAAGCCGGCTTTCTCTTAAATCCTATATGATAAGTAGACTTTTCCATTGTAAGCTCGTGTTCTCCAATCATATATCTTCCGACCGTTACGTCCTTTCCGATAATAATCCCCTTCGGATATTCATTCAGACAGCGGTTCAGCACTTGAACCTGCTGCTCAATTGACTGCTCCGACAGGGGATTATTCGGATTAACGCTTCCGACGGAAACCAGCTTCACATATGTAATATCTGTTAATGCGGTTTTTTCCCGTCTGTCCATACGCGCTCCTTGTTTCTATACTTTATCCTTAATCCTCCACATCAGCCAGCGCTTTATTGTATTCCTGTTTTTTATCAAATACTGCCTTGTCAAGCTCTTTCGATTTTTTATACGCCTCCAATGCCTTGTCCTGCGCAATCTGCATCTCATCATATTTTGTATTAAGGTCGTCAGAGCCTCTTTCATATGCCTTTGTCTTAATTTCGCCGCTGCTTTCTTCAACGCTTACCTCAATAAGACCAAATACAGGCGACACGGCTCCTGAAACCGGATTTGCCTCGCTGCTTGCGGCATCGAGCATATCAAGCGTCCTGTTTTGGAAATCATTCCATTTTGCCGTAACCTTGTCCATCGCAGTCTGATACTTTTGCGAAAGCGCTTCATAAGTGTCACTTTCTTCCTTACCTTCAAGATACTGCGTCTGTTTTGACTGAAATTCAAGGAGCTGTACGTTTGCCGCTCTTCTAAGTCTTGTGACACATTCATTCAATCCTTCGTTTGCCGCGATAAGACATCTTTGCATCTCATCCAGTTCATTTTTTAAACGCTTTCTGCGCTCTGCTTTCAGTCTTGCTTTCTCTGAAAGATTGTTTCCATTTGCATCCTTAATTGTCGATCCCACAAGTGCAGGCGCAACGTTTGCTGCCATCATATCAAGAACTCTTGCAAGACCTTCCGGTGTTCCATGATTCGTTGCCCGCACATCCACATGATATTTTGCGGAATTATCCGATTTTCTCGTATTTTCCTGATGCACGCTGACACTGCCTGAAATACTGACTTTAATCGGACCAAGTCTTAACTGTCCGTTGATTCCGGCGCCCACATCAAGCGATTTCTGCGAAGATTCGCTTTGCTTTACTTCCATGTCAAACAGCACATTGACCTCATCAAGCTGCAGGTTCGGAATCGGTACAATTGCAAGCATCGGTATGTCCATTTTCATCTCATCCAAATTGCTTGTTCCGTCCTCGTTTGCGCTTCGCTTCTGATAGGAAAACGCTACTGTTCTGACTTTACCGTTATTATCAAATCCCACATGATTGATAAAATCCGCCGTTGAGTCCGCGAGCATTATACTTGCGTCCGCTGCTGCCGTAAGCGGTCCTCCGATTAGCGATCCCATATCCAGCCCTTTAAACTGATCTGCTATTGCTGCCATATGCATCTACCTTCCTTTCCTACTTTTTTTATTACGTCCAAATACTCTGTAAAACAGGTTTCTAATTTTACCACGCAGGTTATATAAAATTTGTTTTTGCCGTTCTTTAAACCCTAAAACTGACACTTGTGTCACTTTTGCTGTCTCAACCCAAAGAATACGCTCCTGCAAACCCTGTTCCGAAAGCAGACGAAAATTCATTTCCCAAACGAGCCGCGCAAGGTCTTCTTCCAATAGCATTCTTATGCGTTCGGCGGACGTTTTTTTTCCTGTAATTCTACTTAAAGTCCCTTTCAAGTCCATATAGAATCTCCCTGTCCACGATTTGCTCCTTACATTCCATAATCCGGTTAACGATTGCCGATTGTGCCATAAGGTATTTATCCTTATCAAATTCATGCGTATCCCCATCAAATGCCTCTTTGCTGATTTGGTGCAGACGTTCCTGTTCTTCTATCATTCCGGTAATCTTTCTGTGAAGCTGTTCGAGCTTGCTGACCTTTGCGCGAAGCTGTTTTGTTTCCTGAACAATCGCCTTCTGTTCCTCATTCCCCAAATCGCCGTTTAAGACAATCGGTGTATTATCAATCCGCTTTGCAACCTGATTTGCACTCAGTGTATCGCTAAGCCGCATAATTCCTTCCGTTGCCGGTATTGAAACGATTGACAGTTTATAAGATACTTTTGGCAGAAAATCGCTCTCCCTCTGTGAGGGGGCACAGATACGCGCAGTTATCTGCGGATTTTTTGTCTCCTGATCCATTTCCGCCTTCACCTCCGTGGAAAAGCAAATCTCCGCCTTGTCCACATTCAGGTTTGCCACGGGTATAATCGACAATAGAGGGACTTGTACCTGGAGGTTGTCAACACTGTAGCCGTCCTCTCCCTCCTGACGAATTTGGTCATACGCGATATTGATATTGTCCAAATGCGTGATTTCTTCACTTCCGTTATAGCGCTGTGTTCCCATACCCTTAATTGCTTCCACGATTTGCGCGCGAAGCTGGCGGTTTGATTCTGCCAGTGCATGAAGCGGTGCATAAACAAGTGCATCAAGCGGAATAAATTCACTGTCCATCACGCCTGCGTTTTCCGTACTCTGTGTTATCTCATTTTCTTCCATGTTCAGCCTCCATCTGCCATCAGCTCAAAAACAGCTGCCGTTCTTCTTCCCTTCGTTTCACAAGTCCCTGCAGCACCTTGCCGCCGCCTTTATTATACGCTAAGATTTTGTCGGCGACTTCTGCGGCGCTCCTTCCCGCAACAAGCTTATTCAGACTTCCCACGCCGCAGTTATAGCAAAAGCTGGTGAGTGCATCGAATTGATTCTGTGTCGGGAGAAACGTAAGTTTCCCTTTCTGAATGCATTGATTGACATGCGCGGCATACTTTTCCAAATCCTCACGCAGAAGCCTTTTTGCGGCATCCTTGGAAGGAAGCGTGTCATGCTCCTTTACTCCTGCCGTATGTCCATACCCAATGGTCCATACACCCGCCGGACACTTATATGCAGTCAAACGACAACCCTCGTATTTTGCAATCAGTTCCACACCGCGCTCTGAAATGTGCATCGTTCCATTGTTTGGTAAAACGCTACCTTGCATATCTTGGCATGAGGGGTGCATTGTTTCCGTTTTTATTTTGGGAGCGCCGCTTTCTGACACAGGTGTCATAAATGCAATATTTACAGGGCTGTTAATCGTATGCGTTTCACTGACATTCGTCCCCAGCACTACCCTGTCATTGTTTCTTGATTTTACAATCCAATGGTCGTTTCGTACCCAGTCCGGCATTTCTTTTTCATTATAATAGACGGCGTTGGGGGCAAGCGACACGACCGTTCCTTCCTTTACTTCCATAAATTCCTCCGTTCCTTACTGCCTTGCTTGTTTTCTACTGCTGATTCATGGTGTTTGCCACATCCTGTCTGAATTTGGTCATGGTATAACCGCAATCCAACCCGTTCCACAGATGGTCCGGATCGGCATGCCCTGATGCAATGCCTCTGTCATGCCCTTCCTTATGGCTGACAATGACGCCGTCCGCCAAAGGATTCAGCCCGAACTCTTTGCATAAATATGCAAACAGCCTGACTGCCGAATCGTATGTCTTTTTCACGTATACGAGCGCTTTTTCCCTGTCAGTACAGGTAAACTTTGCACCGCCGGTATACTTGATACAGGACGGCTCACACATCTCTATGCCGATGTGCGTATTATTGGATGAACCACCGCCGTGCCATCCCCTATGGTCCCACGGGAGTGTCTGATACACAACTCCTGTGTTCGCGTCGATAAATGCATGTACACACACCTTGCTTGCGGGATTGCTGTAATTTTTGATAAACACTTCCGCCGAGGGCTGCGGACAGCCGACGCTGTGCAGCATAAGACCTTTGACCGCGATTTTCCTTCCTGACTTATAGCAGGGGTTGGTGGTTAAAATTCTTTGCTCAATCTCCATATTATGGCTCCTCCTTTCTTTCATTATAACTTCTCGGAATCTTCAGCCCTTATTTTACAAGGGTTTTAGACTCTCTTTC
>CAMWNY010000116.1 GCA_947175775.1 uncultured Lachnospiraceae bacterium
GGCTGTCAGGGCAGAGATTGCAAACGGTATTCCAACCTATGCGGAGTGCGGCGGTTTTCTGTATCTGCACAGGGAACTTACGGCACCCGATGGCACAAAGGGCGAAATGGCAGGTGTTTTTGACGGTGCGTGTGTGTTTACACAGAAGCTTCAGCACTTTGGATATGTGGAGCTGGAGGCGTTAAAGGACAATCTGCTTTGCCAAAAGGACGGCAGGATACGGGCGCACGAATTTCACCGCTGTGTTTCCGATTTATGTGCGGATACGTTTCGGGTAATGAAAGGCGGCAGGGAATGGACCGGATTTATTTCGGCGGATAATGTACTGGCAGGCTTTCCGCATCTTCACTATTATGCAAATCCACAGTTTGCGCAAAGCTTTGTGGAAAAGTGTGCCGAATATCACAACAAAAGGGGAAAACTGGCGGTATGTATGGATACACGACAATTGCGATAGCGGCAGGAATTTTTTTGGATTTTCTTGTAGGCGACCCGCACAATATCCCGCATCCGGTCTGCATGATTGGCAGACTGATTGGCGGCTTGGAGAAACGGCTGCGGGAGTGCTTTGGTGATACGGCGCGTGGGAAACGCCTGGCAGGGACGCTGTTGTGGATACTGGTATTTTTTATTTCAGGAGCGGTTCCGGCAGTTATTTTATACGCGGCGTGGTGTGTGCACCCGTGGCTCTACACGGTTTTGGCGGCTTTGATGTGCTGTCAGATTATGGCGACGAAATCGCTAAAGGACGAGAGCATGAAAGTTTATGACGCGCTAAAAGAGCAGGATATTGTCAAGGCAAGGCATCAGGTGTCAATGATTGTCGGCAGGGATACGGACAGGCTTGACGCGGACGGTGTGGCGCGCGCGGCAGTCGAGACCGTGGCGGAAAACACCTCCGACGGAAGCATTGCGCCGCTCTTTTATATCATGATTGGAGGACCTGTACTCGGTTTTCTGTACAAGGCAGTAAACACAATGGACTCCATGCTTGGTTATACAAATGAAACGTATTTGGACTTCGGAAGAACCGCGGCAAAAATGGATGATGTTTGGAATTTGATACCGTCAAGACTTGCCGCAATATTTATGACACTTGTGTCATTTTTAATAGGGTTTGACGGAAAAAACGCATGGAAGATTTTTTTGAGAGACCGGAAAAAATCGCCAAGCCCCAACTCCGCACAGACGGAATCCGTCTGCGCAGGTGCATTGGGGGTGAAGCTTTTGGGCGATACAATATATTTTGGCACAATTCATCATAAAGAAACAGTCGGAGATGCGCGCAGAGCCATTGACGCGCAGGACATTTGCCGCGCCAACAGACTTTTGTACGCAACGGTAATTATGGCGGCAGTCCTGCTTGGCGGAGTGCGGATTTTGGTTGGTATATGGGTTTGTTCTTAAAACGGAAAGGGAGCAATACATGGCAAAAACAATAATGGTTCAGGGTACCATGTCAAATGTGGGAAAGAGCTTTGTGGCAGCGGGCTTGTGCAGGATTTTCCGGCAGGACGGATTGCGCGTATGCCCGTTTAAGTCACAGAATATGGCGCTCAATTCCTATATCACAAAGGAAGGGCTGGAAATGGGGAGAGCGCAGGTGATGCAGGCAGAGGCTGCGGGAATTGAGCCGTCCGCGATGATGAATCCGATTTTATTAAAGCCAAACAGCGATACCGGTTCGCAGGTGATTGTAAACGGCATTGCGCGCGGCAATATGAATGCTGTGGAATATTACCGGAAAAAGCATACGCTGATACCTGAGGTGTCGAAGGCATTTCACGCACTTGCAAATCAGTATGACGTCATTGTCATAGAGGGTGCGGGAAGTCCGGCAGAGATTAATCTAAAGGAAAACGATATTGTCAATATGGGGATGGCAAAGCTTGCTGACGCGCCCGTTCTTTTGGTCGGAGACATCGACAGGGGCGGTGTGTTTGCACAGCTCTACGGGACGATAAAGCTTTTGGACGGGGAAGAGCAGCGGCGGGTCAAGGGACTGATTATCAACAAATTCCGCGGGGACAGAAGTATTTTAGTACCGGGACTCGAACAGCTTGAAGCCATGACAGGCGTTCCGGTAATCGGTACGCTGCCGTACCTGCACGTTGACCTTGACGATGAGGACAGTCTTTCGGAACGTTTGCATGATGAACGCCGTCACGGATACCGTGGTGAAAAACCTGTGAAAATTGCAGTGATAAAGCTGCCGCGCATGTCCAACTTTACGGATTTTTCCGTGTTTGAACAGTTTACGCAGGTCAGCGTCTACTATACGGAAACGCCGGAGGGTGTGCAGAATGCGGATATGATTATCCTGCCGGGAACAAAGAGCACCATGTCCGATTTGCTGTGGCTTCGCCAAAGCGGACTTGAGGCGGCAATCCAAAAGGCGTCGCAGCAGGGCGTTCCTGTGTTTGGCGTCTGCGGCGGGTATCAGATGCTCGGGCAGGAGATACGCGATCCCAATCATGTGGAAGGCGGCGGGAGCGTAAAGGGAATAGGGCTTTTGCCGGTCGTCACGGTGTTTGACAGTGAAAAGCACAGAACGCAGGTGTGCGGAATGTTTCGGGAAATCAAGGGGGTACTGAAAAAACTGACAGGTGTGTCATTTTTTGGCTATGAAATTCACCACGGAAACACGGTCTGCGTGAAGGATTGTGCGGCGGTTGGGGAGATTTCTGATGGCAGACCAGATGGCGCACAGTGCGGAAATGTTTACGGGACTTATGTGCATGGCATTTTTGACGAGCGTGCGGCGGCTGTCATTGTCGAAACGATATTAGAGGCGAAGGGGCTTGTCTTGGAGCAGGAGGAGAAGTACGACAGAACGGCGTACAGACAGCGCCAGTATGATGTGCTTGCGGATACCCTGCGAAGCAATTTGGATATGGACAGGGTATATCGTATTTTGAACAAACAGTTTGTGTGAAATCGGGAATGGAGAATTGGTATGAAAATTGAACTGGAAAATATCCTGCCGGAGCAGATTGAGAACAGAAGCTTTGCAATAATCGAAAGCGAGCTTCCCAAGGACAGGGAAATCGACGCGCTGCAAAAGCCGGTTATCAAGCGTGTCATTCACACAACGGCGGATTTTGATTATTTGGATAATCTGAAGTTTTCGGAACATGCCGTGGAACAGGCGCTTGCGGCATTGAAAAACGGCGCATGTATTGTCACGGACACGAATATGGCAAAAGCGGGAATACATAAAGCGTCGCTCGAAAAATTAGGCGGTGCGGTGCATTGCTTTATGGCAGATGAGGACGTTGCGGCGGAGGCGAAACGGCGGGGGTGCACAAGGGCGGTTGTGTGCATGGAAAAGGCGGCGCAGCTGGGGCAGCCGTTCATTGTTGCTGTCGGAAATGCGCCGACTGCGCTGGTACGGCTTTATGAATTAATTACAGAAGGGAAGCTGAATCCCGAGCTTGTTATCGGCGTTCCGGTGGGGTTTGTCAATGTCGTGCAGTCGAAGGAACTGATGATGCAGACCGGCATGGAGTATATTGTGGCAGCAGGAAGAAAGGGCGGAAGCAACGTCGCAGCGGCAATCTGTAACGCGCTCATTTATATGGCGGCGGGAGAGCGTTAGGCGCTTTGAATGATATTTGTATTTTGGGCAGGAACGGGGACAAAAATGAAGGAATTTGAAAATTTAGAAATCAAGAAAACTGACATAAGTGTCATAAAAAAAGCAAAGAAGAATTGGGACAGTATTGCAAAGCCGCTTGGAAGTCTCGGTCGGCTTGAGGAGCTTGTGATACAGATGGCGGGCATTTTCGGGGACGAGAATGTGCGGATTGACAAGCGGTGCGCTCTGATTGCCTGTGCCGATAACGGGGTTGTGGCGGAGGGCGTCTCACAGGCGGACAGCGTGGTTACGGCTTCGGTGGCAAGGGAGATTGCCGAAGGCAAATCCAATATTAACATTATGGGAAATGCGGCAAATGTGGATGTCTACGCCGTGGATGTCGGAATGCTGTATGACGCAGAATGCGGGGGCATCATCAACAGAAAAGTCGCGAGAGGCACTAAGAATATTGCGCAAGGTCCTGCCATGAGCAAAGAGCAGGCATTGCAGGCGGTGAATACCGGAATCAGTCTTGTCGGTGAAATGAAGGATAAGGGTTATCAGATTATTGTGACAGGTGAGATGGGTATTGGCAATACGACGACTTCGAGCGCGCTTGCGGCAGTGCTTTTGGACAAAGATGCAGCAAAAGTGACGGGCAGAGGCTCCGGTCTTACAACAGAAGGTCTGCACAAAAAAATAGAAACGATAAACAGGGCAATTGCAATAAATAACGCGGCGGCACAGGACGACCCGCTTTTGCTTTTGGCAAAATTGGGCGGATATGATATTGCCGCAATGACCGGAATGTTTCTTGGCGGCGCGGTCTATGGTCTTCCGGTTTTGATTGACGGGATTATTTCGTCGGTTGCGGCGCTGCTTGCATACCGCCTTGTTCCTGCGTGCAGGGATTTTATGATAGCTACGCATATTACGGAAGAGCCTGCGGGAATGGCAATCCTGAATATGCTTGGGCTAAAGCCTGTAATTCATGCAGGCATGTATCTTGGCGAAGGAACGGGGGCGGTGTGTATGCTTCCGCTTTTGGACATTGCGCTGGACGAATACCGCTATGCGCACCGGTTTGCCGATACCGATATTGCGCAGTATGAAGAATTAACATAGGTGAAGGGAGCATCGTATTATGCTTGTGGTCGTTACGGGCGGAAGCGGAAGCGGAAAGTCCGTTTATGCGGAGAAGCTTCTTGCAAAGCTTGCAAACACGCGGAAGGAGCAAACGGAACAGAATATATATCTTGCAACGATGAAACCCTTTGGAAGTGAGGGGCAGGAGCGGATTGCGCGCCATAGGAAGCAAAGACAGGAGTACGGATTTCTTACGGTAGAGCAGTATACGCAGATTGAAAAAGCGCAAATTCCCGCAGGAAAAACCGCAAATGTACTGCTTGAATGTATGTCAAACCTTGTGGCAAACGAGATGTTTGATAACAGTAATAGCAGAAGCGCAGAGCAGATTGTACGCGATATTACAGGCGGAATAGAAAAGCTTTATGAACATTGCTGCCATCTTGTGATTGTGACAAACGAGGTATTTTCCGACGGAAACGACTATGACGGGGAAACAAAGAACTATATTCGTTGTTTAGGCAAAATCAATCAATATTTGGCAGATATTGCGGACAGCGTCGTCGAGGTTGTCTATTCCATTCCCGTAAAAATAAAAGGAGGATTGTAATGAACATCATAAAATCCTGTATCATTGCGGTTTCCATGTATTCCAAAATACCAATGCCGCAGTTTGAATGGGAAAAGAAGAGCATGCGCTATGCACTCGCGTTTTTTCCGCTTGTCGGCGTAATTATCGGCGCACTGCAGTTGGCGCTGTTTTATATTTGGCAAAAAAGCGGACTTGCCGTCCCAATATATGCCGCACTTGCGACAGCGCTCCCAATCGCGGTAACAGGCGGTATTCACATGGACGGCTACTGTGATACGATTGACGCGCTTTCCTCCCACCAGTCAAAGGAGCGGCGCCTTGCAATCTTAAAAGACGCGAATGTGGGAGCGTTTGCGGTCATATGGGCAGTTTTGTATTTCCTGCTATGCTACGGTGCATGGAGCAGCGTGGCGCAGGATATGGTGCGCTCTGAGCAGACCGTTTGGATGATTGCCGCAGGTTATGCATCATCGCGTGCGCTGAGCGGACTTGCTGCTGTCTTTTTCCAAAACGCAAATAAAAAAGGCTCCCTTGCTGCATTTTCCAGTCCGGCAGACAAAGGGATTGTGTGCACCGTTCTTATCCTGATCTTTGCAGCGTCAGGCGCATTACAACTTGCTTTGTCGATGCAAACAGGAGTTCTGATAACAACAGGCGTCCTCTGCCTGTTCCTCTATTATTATCATATGTCCAAAAAACATTTTGGCGGTATCACCGGAGATTTAGCAGGCTGGTTTCTGCAATGTGCGGAGCTTCTTATACTTTATATTGTCGTTATCGCTGCGAGCTTTGTCAAAAGTCTGTAAAAGCTATCATTTTGTGGTGCTAAAGGACTTAATACACTATTACACTTTTTTTGAGAGAGACTTGGGTGATTATGTGCTAAGATGATAGAATAATTTTGCCGAGGAATAAGTTTGTGATAACAATAATGAGCGAATGAAGTGAAAAATGGAAATGATGTAACATTTTTTCATAAAAGAAAAGAGTAGAATGGTTGACTTTTTTTGAGTATAATGTATAATTATATTAGTTTTACAAATAATAATAAAAAATGTAAAACTAATTTACTTTAAGGAGGAGTTTGTATGTCTATCAATACAATTATAAATAGGCAGTATGATATTGCGGATAATCAAGCAGATCCGATTGACCTGCCGAAACAACGAATTTATGCGATGTGTAATTTACGAGGAGGAATCGGAAAAACAACGTTATCTTTTAATTTAAGTTATTTAGTAGATGATTTATTAGCTGTAGACACTTGTCCGCAAGGAAATCTTTCTTTCTTTTATGATAATAATTATTATGCAGCACAGCAAACCAATGTAAAAGATATGTTATTGCCATATTTGGTTCCGGGACTTGGAAAGGCAACTAGAGTAGCCTCCTATATTGGTGCAACAAATCAGTATTTTTCAGAAAAAAATAACTATTATATTCCGTCGTCTGAAGAATTATATTTATTACCGTCACAATTAATTACAGCTATTAACCAAACGTCGGGGCTGCAACAGGCGCAAAAAGAACAAGCACTGAAAAGTATTTTGTATTCTTTAAAAACTGAAATTGAAAGAGAGCTTTCGGAAAATAATTTAGATAAATGTATTATAGATACTTCTCCATTTTTTGCGGGAGCTACACAACTTGCTTGGTATGCTGCAGACGCGTTGGTAATACCTGTTCGTACAGACCAGCAGTCAATTAAATCACTTGAGTTGTTAATTAATACATTGAGTAGCCCGCAGAGTGAATTTAGAAAGTATTTGCCGGAAAATGATTTGAATGTTCCGAAAATACAAATGGTAGTTTTAACGCATTGTGGTTGGTCAACCGTAGCCGGTGCAAGGAATGAACCAAATCAACAAACTAAGGTTTACTTAAAAAAAGTTTATGACATTTTGTCGAAGCATAGAACTTTGCTATCAACAAATGCTCCGGAGAATCATTTGTTTATGCTTGATGATTTCCTCGGCTCTGGTCGAATATCCTCCATTGAATCAAAACCAATGGAATTGTTACAAG
>CAMWNY010000117.1 GCA_947175775.1 uncultured Lachnospiraceae bacterium
CGAATTGATGAAATATATCAAGGGACCGGATTTTCCGACAGGCGGAATTGTCTGTAACAAAGATGAGCTGCGGCAGATTTATGAAACCGGAACGGGGAAAATTAAGCTTAGAGGCACGGTGGAAGTGGAAAAGACAAAGGGCGGGAAGTTAAACCTTGTCATTACGGAAATTCCTTATACCATGATTGGCGCCAATATCGGGAAATGTTTACAGGATGTGGCAGCGATTTACGAGCAGAAAAAAGCGCCGGAAATTCTTGAAATTTCCAATCATACCTCCAACTAATGCATCCGCATTGTCATAGAGCTGAAAAAAGATACGGATGTTGAAAACTTTAAGAATTTACTGTACAAAAAGACGCGTCTTGAGGATACTTTCGGTGTGAATATGATTGCAATTGCGGACGGCAGACCTGAGACAATGGGGTTAAGGGACATTATTGCGAGAAATGTGGCGTTTCAGTATGAGATTGCCACGAGAAAGTACACGACGCTTTTAAATAAAGAGCTTGAAAAACGCGAGATTCAGGAAGGATTAATCCGTGCCTGCAATATTATTGATTTGATTATCGAAATCCTGCGCGGTTCCAAGGACAGAGCTATGGTGAAGAACTGTCTGACAAATGGTGTTACGGATGGTATCAAGTTCCGTTCCAAGAGTTCGTCCGTTATGGCACAGCAGCTGAATTTTACGGAGCGTCAGGCAAATGCCATTCTTGATATGCGTTTGTACAAGCTGATTGGTTTGGAAATTGAGGCGTTAATGAAAGAGAATGCAGAAACAAACGCCAATATTTATAAATATGAAGACATTTTGGAACGGCGCGACGCGATGGCGCAGGTAATTATTCAGGATTTGGATACGATTAAGAAGGAATATGCAAAAAAGCGCAGAACACGTATCGAAAATGCCGAGGAGGCTGTCTATGAGGAGAAAAAGCAAGAAGAGATGGAAATAGTCTTCCTGATGGATAAATTTGGGTACTGTAAGACGATAGATGTTTCTACGTATGAGCGGAATAAGGAAGCTGCACAGGCGGAATTTAAGTACCTTGTGCGGTGCAAAAATACCGGAAAAATTTGCGTTTTTACCAATACCGGTCAGCTGCATACCGTAAAGGCGGCAGATGTGCCGTTTGGAAAATTCCGTGACAAGGGTCTGCCGATTGACAATATCAGCAATTATAACTCCGCAAACGAGAGCGCGATGCTTGTCGCAAGCCAGTCCGATTTGAATTTGTACCGGCTTTTGTTTGTGACAAAGCAGGCAATGTGCAAGCTGGTAAGCGGAGGAGAGTTTGACGTTACGAAACGTACGGTGGCAGCGACAAAGCTGAATGAAGGGGACGAGGTTATTTGCGTTTCCATTATAAATGAACATCAGCATGTTATTTTTCAGAGTGCAGGGGGGTATTTTCTGCGAATTGATGCCGACGAAATTTCCGAGCTGAAAAAAACGGCTGTTGGCGTACGCGGAATGAAGCTTGGCACAACAGACTATGTTGAACAGGTTTACTGTTGCCCGTTATCGGAGGAAGCGCAGGAATTGATGTACCATGATAAAAAAATAGAGGTAAATAAAATAAAACTCGGAAAAAGAGATGGAAAAGGGACAAAAATTAAGGTATAATCAAATCGTGTAAGAATGGAGGACTATTATGAGAGTAATCGCAGGAAGCGCAAGGCGTCTTTTGCTCAAAACACCGGAAGGCATGGACACGCGTCCGACCACTGACCGTATCAAAGAGACGCTTTTTAATATGCTGATGCCAAATCTGCCGGGAGCGGTGTTTGTGGATCTTTTTTCAGGAAGCGGCGGGATTGGGATTGAGGCATTGAGCCGCGGCGCGGCGAAAGCATATTTTGTGGAGAGCAGTCCCAAAGCGGTTGCATGTATTACGGACAATGTGGAACATACGCATTTTACGGACAAGGCTGTTATTTTAAAGCAGGATGTGTTTGCGGCAATTCGCGGCAGTATCAGGGATATGGCAGATATTGTCTTTTTGGATCCGCCTTACAATCAGGAGTATGATAAACGAGTGCTTGAATTGTTGAAGGATGCGCCGTTTGTGATTGAGGATACGCTGATTGTCGTGGAGGCGGCGTTGAAAACGGAGTTTGATTATGTGCAGGAGCTGGGTTTTGCAGTTGAAAAGGAAAAATATTATAAGACAAGCAAACATGTGTTTATAAGAAAATGTGCCTGAATACAGGAGGTTAACAATATGAATGCAGCAATTTATCCCGGAAGCTTTGATCCGATGACGCTTGGACATTTTGATGTGATTAAGCGTGCGTCGAAGATGTTTGACAGACTAATTGTAAGTGTTTTGGATAATAAGGCAAAGAATGCGTTGTTTTCTGTGGAAGAACGTGTTAGTATATTAAAGGAGGCAGTAAAGGACTTGCCGAATGTCGAGGTGGATT
Organism: uncultured Lachnospiraceae bacterium; assembly: GCA_947175775.1. Lineage (GTDB taxonomy): Bacteria > Bacillota > Clostridia > Lachnospirales > Lachnospiraceae > COE1. The sequence continues at coordinate 2,431 of CAMWNY010000117.1, forward strand.
CCTTTAACGGGCTTTTGGTTGACTATGCGCGCCGGAAAGATATTCATATTTCGGTCAGAGGGCTTCGCGCCACCACGGATTTTGAATATGAATTGCAGATTGCACAGACAAACAGACTTCTCTCCAAAGGAATGCTCGATACGGTTTTTCTGACGACAAGTCTTGAGTATGCATATCTAAGCTCGTCCGGTGTAAAGGAGATTGCGGCATTTGGCGGGGATATATCGCCGTGCGTGCCAGATTTTGTTGAGGGGCTTGTATACCAAAAATATAATCGGCAGTAAAATATGGAGGAATAATTGGATGACCAGCAGAATTGAGCAGATTATTGACGATCTTGAATTATACATAGAGAATTGCAAGTTTAAGCCGTTTTCTACCGATATGATTATTGTCAATAAGACGGAAATTGATGAAATGATACGCGACCTTCGGATGACGACTCCGGAGGAAATTAAGCGTTATCAGAAAATCATATCAAACAAGGAAGCCATTTTAAATGATGCAAGGGAAAAGGCGCAGGCACTGCTGAACAATGCGGAAGTGCAGACAAACGAACTGATTAGTGAGCATCAGATTATGCAGCAGGCATATGCGCAGGCAAATGAGATTGTGGAGCTTGCCACGCAACAGGCGCAGGACATTTTGGACAGGGCGACTATGGAAGCAAACGGCATGCGGACATCCGTTATGCAGTATTCGGACAGAATGCTTGCAAATTTGGAAACCATTATTAAACAGTCAATAGAATTTGCGACAAAGGATTACAATAAGCTCGTAGGCGACTTGCAGGAGATTGACAGTGTGGTAACTGCAAACCGTGCGGATCTTGTTCCGGCGGAGGTTATGGAGGACAGTGAGGAAACGTCAGCGGATATGCAAAGCCCGTCTGTGTTATAAGGCGTTATCGTTTTTATGGAAATTATAACCCACAGGAGACTGTGGGTTAATTTTGCCTTTATGCACACGGGCACCCAAAGGAACTATATCAGGGTTAGAGGAGGAGTTTTATGTACGGAGGATTTCGGAAAATTTGGGCACTGGTTTTGATTATGGCAGCAACAGTATCTGTGATATTTCCTTATCAGGGAAAAACGGTACACGCCGCCGAACCGATTGTGGTCGTGATAGATCCTGGACATGGCGGTGAAAATTTAGGAACCGACTATCTGCCGATACCGGAAAAGGTATATACAATGCAGGTGGCGTTGTATATGAAACAGGAACTGGAAAAATATAAAAATGTAGTGGTCTATCTTACGCATACACAGGACGTTGATATGGATCTTACGCAGCGGGCGGAATTTGCCGAAAGCGTAAATGCTGATTTTGTGTTTTCACTCCATTTTAATATGTCAATTTCGCATGGACTTTACGGCAGCGAAGTTTGGGTGCCGTCCACGGGAACGTTGTACAGTCAGGGATACAGTGCAGGAAACGAGTTTCTGATGCAGTTTGAACAGGTAATGGGGCTGTTCAACCGAGGCATCAAAACAAGAATCGGTTCAAAAGGCACGGATTACTATGGAATTATTAAGCAATGCGCCCTGCGGAATATTCCGGCGATTATTGTAGAGCACTGTCATGTGGATCATATTAATGATGTTGCGAATATACAGTCACAGAACAAACTTCAGGAGTTTGGCATCTGCGACGCGACGGCAGTTGCACGGTATTTCGGGCTTACCAAAAACGAGGAGGGCGGAGCAGACTACAGCGAATATGCACCTCTTGCCGTTCCGGTTCCCGAAGCACGCGTTTGCAACGACACAACCGCGCCGCTGTATCTTGAGGCAAAGCTTTTGGACTACAACAGCACAAGCCGGTATGCGACAGTAGCGCTCAGTGCCTTTGACGGGGAATCTCCGCTGCAATATTATGCGTTTTCGACAGATAACGGACTGACTTGGTCAATGCTGCAGCCGTGGAATAAAGGGCAAAACGAGATGACTGTTACGGTCAACATAGGGTATGGTAAAAAAGACAGCCTGTTGTTCAAGGTCATGAATTTATATGATATTGCTACGAACTCCAATCTGTTAGAATTAAATTAAAGAATATAGAGGAGTAATGTATAATATCCAAATGAAATCAGGGTAATTACTGTTTTATTTTTGAGGTATGATGAAAGCGGAAGCTTTGCTTTCTCTAAAAAACTGCTGGTCTGTATCAGGCAGGATATTCCGCCAAAGGCAAGTGCCGTCATTATCCACAAAACTTTTTCCTGCGGCGGGAGTGTTCCGGTGTAAATCGTCTGCACGCCGCCCATGATTTCCAGGAAACTTGACAGGACGCGTTTCATGTTATCGGAGAGCCTGAAAAAGTCAAGAAAGATACGGAATGCATTCGTAAATGTGATATATCCGCCTAGTAAAATAAGTGATTGGGTATTTTCCATACACGCCTTTTTGAGGCTGCCTGTCAGCGAGAGTTTTTCACGCGCTTCATTTTGGTATGTGTTTTTGCTTATGACAGAGGCTGCGTTTGTTTTTGCGAAGCGGCGGCTTAAAAAGATGCCGTAGACAGCCGGAATACCGTACATTCCAAACAAAAAGGGAAGTGTGTTTTGGTATCCGCAGGCGTGAAGCATCGGGATGATAATTCCTAAAAAATAAGCGGGACCGATATTGTTGCAAAAGCCAAGCAGGCTGACAGCTTCTTCTTTGGACAGTTTCTTGTTTTCACAAAGCTCGCTGACTACCTTTGCACCCATTGGAAATCCGCAGAAAAATCCCATAAAGATTGCATACAGTCCGTAGGTGCTGTATTTGTAAATCCGTTTTAGGGGAAGGGAGAGCATACGCCCCAACTCCAAGTCGGCTCCGCTGTATACCATTATGGAGCTGATCATCATAAAAGGAAAAAGCGTTGGAACCATTTTCGCTGCCCACTGGTACAGCCCTTCGTAGGCATATTGGAAGGTTGTATCGGGATGGCTTAAAACGGCGATAATTAAAACGAGCCAAACAAGTGTTTTGAGAAGCATGTGCACACCAAAAAACGCGTTCTTACTTAAAGCTTATGCAGGAATGGGGGAATTCTATGCGTCTTGATAAACTGATTGCCCAAATGCAGATTGGCACAAGAAGTCAGGTAAAAGACTACATCCGAAACGGAAAGTTCACGGTAAACGATCAGGTCATAAAAAAGCCGGAGTACAAAGTAAACGAGCTGGAAGACAGGGTATGCTTTATGGGGCAGGCGCTCTGCTTTCAGAAGTTTGCTTATTATATGCTGCACAAACCGTCGGGAGTTGTAACCGCCACAAAGGACAGCCGCGATAAGACGGTAATGGATTTCATGCAGGATGCCGCGGGAAAAGACTTGTTTCCGGTAGGCAGACTGGACAAAGATACGGAGGGACTGCTTCTTATTACGAATGACGGAGCGCTTTCGCACCGCCTGCTTTCGCCCAAAAAGCATGTGGAAAAAACATATTACGCGGAGTGTGAAGGAACACTGACAGCGGAGGATATTTCAAAGCTGGAACAGGGAGTTGACATTGGTGATGAAAAGCCGACGCTTCCTGCACAGGTGCGTATTATAAAACAGTCAGATACGTCTTACTCGTTGGAGCTGTCTATTACGGAAGGACGTTTTCATCAGGTAAAGCGTATGATTGGTGCGGTCGGCGGCAAGGTTACGTATTTAAAGCGGATTTCGTTTGGCGGACTCTTGCTTGATGAATCGCTTGATAAAGGAGCGTGGAGAGCATTGCGGCAAGAGGAGATTGCATTTCTTACGGAACAGAACAAGAACAACAAGGAGGGTTAAAAGTGTCACTTGCAAACGGTTTTCTTCCCATTAATATGGATGAAGTACATGCGCTTGGTTTGGAGCAGCTTGATTTTGTGTACGTTTCGGGTGACGCGTATGTGGATCATCCGTCTTTTGGACATGCGATCATTACAAGGCTTTTGCAGTCACACGGCTACAGTGTAGGGATTATTGCACAGCCTGACTGGAAAAATGAGGAGAGCATTGCTGTTCTTGGCAGACCAAGGCTTGGTTTTCTTGTTTCGTCAGGAAATATGGATTCTATGGTAAATCATTACTATGTGTCGAAAAAGCATCGGGAAAGCGATGCATATACGCCGGGCGGCGCAGCATATAAGCGTCCTGACCATGCCACGGCGGTATATGGTAATTTAATCCGGAAAAAATATAAGGATATTCCGATTATCATCGGCGGAATTGAGGCGAGTCTGCGCAGAATGGCGCATTATGATTACTGGTCGGATTCGTTTAAGCGTTCTATTCTGCTGGACAGTCAGGCGGATCTGATTTCATACGGAATGGGGGAAAAATCAATTATCGAGATTGCGGATGCGCTAAACAGCGGAATTGCAGTCAGGGATATTACGTTTGTTGCGGGAACGGTTTATAAGACAAAAGACCTTTCGGGATTGTATGATTACGAGCTTTTGCCGTCGTATGACGCAATGCGCGCGGATAAAGCGCTGTATGCAAAAAGTTTTAAAGTGCAGTATGATAATACGGATGCTTTTAACGGTAAGGTTTTGGCTGAGCCGTATCCAAACGGGCTGTATGTGGTGCAGAATGTGCCGCAGACGCCTTTGACCATGCAGGAAATGGATGATGTGTACGGACTTCCCTATCAGAGAACGTATCATCCGTCATATGAGGCGGCAGGGGGTGTTCCGGCGATTTCGGAGATTAAATTTTCCTTAATCAGTAACCGCGGCTGTTTTGGCGGCTGTAATTTTTGTGCGCTTACGTTTCATCAGGGGCGCACCTGTATCGTGCGCCCCTGATGAAACGTAAGCG
>CAMWNY010000118.1 GCA_947175775.1 uncultured Lachnospiraceae bacterium
GTGTCGGTGTGCTTTGGGGCAAAAATGTTGCCTTTATCTTCATCCGCGACTCAAGATTCACGAAAGAATTTATAGACAGCAACGACTTTTTCTCCGTCTCATTTATGGGTGCAGGACATCGCGCCGCGCTCAACTACTGCGGCTCGCACTCAGGGCGTAACTGTGACAAAATGACAGAGGCAGGACTGACATGGAATTATAAGCACTCCATCCCGTTTATTGACGAAGGAGATTTTATTCTGTTGTGCAACAAAATGGCAGCGATGAAAATCACGAAAGACAGCTTCCTGCTGCCCGAAATCGAAAAATGGTATCAGGACGGGGATATGCATACGATGTATGTCGGGGAAATTATTGAAGTTTTGGCACGGTAACAAATTGAGCAGGGAAGATTTCTTCCCTGCTCACGCGTGCCCTTGCGCCACTTTAAAAGCATATTTTCTCTGCACAAGTCTGTACATAGAACGGGAGGGTGCCCTATGACTGCCCCCCACTAATTTATATCTTCAAGCCTACAACTAAACGATAATGACTTGATATATCGATCCATAAAACCATAATCAGGTTCCTGCCCATCAGTTACCGGAAGCCTGATTACAAAATTCGTTTTTATATGTGCATTCAGCTCTCTTGCAAACGCCTTATAATTATTGGAACTTTCATAACGAATCAAATGTGCGATAAAAAATTTAGAATAAATGCTCATTTGGTTTAATGGCTTTAATATTGCTACATTTTGGCTTGTGTAAAAAGGAGCGTCCTGAACAAAACAGGAACCTAAATATTCCCCGCCAAGTGCAACCGTCATTAATCCTGCTTCATAAGGGATCACATCCTCAATTTCATCAACGCACGCCGTTACTCCATTATTCTCACTTGATCTGCCAACAAAATTGACCGTCGGAAGAAATTGTGTCATCTTGCTCCTGTCAAATTTATTGCCACTGTCAATAGCAAACAAATCATATAGATGAAATTCTAACCACTCCCTGTCAAATAAATCAATCTTCTCGTCAGACACCCTGCCTGCATAACTTTTTTCAAACCTACTCTGATTTACGTGATCCATATACCAACACGCTTTCTCATACCCTTCTTCCAAAAAGCAGTCGGGAATATCTGACACGTCACTATGGAGTGTTTTCATATAATGTTCTATCATTTCATAATCCGGCTTACCGTCTAACGTAGACGGGATTTGTATCACTTCATTCTTATAATTATCTTCTGTTACTTTTCTTGCATAGGTATAACGATACTTATTTGCCATTAACAGTGTCCTGAAAAACAAAAAAACTTCAGTGTTGATCATTATCCGTGGCTTTAAAATTTTAGCGGAGTCTCCAACACAACACCCATTCGGCTGAAATGTAACATATCCTGCCGAACCTGTTCGCGCCACGGTTAAGCAAGCCTGCGTTGTGTAAGTATACTTCATTTGTTCACAATATTCCTGATCAATATACCCAATAACGCCGTTATTTTTTTCTCCGCTCTGCACTGCGGGCAATTCTCCCTGATGATCGCTAATTTCCTGTTTCGTAATCCCCTTTCCGTTCAATACCTCGAAAATATCATTGACTTGAAATGATTTCCATGTTATTTTATCAATCACAATCTTTATTCCTCCAAAAGTCCGTTTTCATTCATATAACAATATAATGCATATTTTTTCAACGTTCTTTCAAAATCTATATCACTTAATTTTGTGTAATCCGTTTTTATGTACGCCTCTGGAAGTGCTTCATCCGTTCTCATAATCCTTTTTCTCAGCCACATTGTATCATCCTGCTGCGACAACCCATCAATTTGTCCAATCCATTCCTTACGAACTGCGCTCCACGCTCCAGTATCCTTTCTTCCGTTATGTGGTATCACCTTATAGCCATCATCCGTCCATCTGCCAAAAAACACAGATTTATTTTCATCATGAGGAATATGCGCTTTAAACACCATAATGCAGGTTGCCACTCCCACGTGTGAATCAGAAAAAAGCTGTGAGGGCATTGTCATACAAGCTAATAATGTATGATGTTTTAATAATTCCGCTCTTAACTTCGCTCCGCTGTTTCCGGCACACGACATTGGTACAATCGCAATTCCAATTCCGCCTGTCTTAAGATAATGAAGCATGGAAGCAATAAAATCCAACTCATCCTGCCCCTTCTGAATTACCACCTCCCGCATTCCGCACTCCGTAAATTCATTCTCCAGGTCTTGTATATGAATTAAATTTTCATTTATCTCCTTATTGATGGCTGCTATCTCTTCCTTTGCATCCTTCTTTTTTAGTTCCCTTACCTTTTTCTTAAGCTTTTTATTTTTATCATGATATACCCGAATACTCTGTTCAATCGGATATACCCGAATGGACGAATCATCCTTTTTGTCAAGCGAATATGGCGGGTTAATCATTCCCACGTCAATATCCCCAAATGTCCTGAGCACCTCATGCAACGGAATTTTTTTATCTTCCAAATAAGTTTTCCCACTATCATCTATTGGCGCATACGAATCCATCAATAGCGAAGAGCAATTAAACAAATTTGATTTCCCGTCCCCATGAAATCTCATATTGGCATATGCCAAAGCATACATTGAGGCGTCCTTTTCAACACCTATTAAACTATGTTCCCTTGCTATTTTATACTTTCTGTTCTTTTCCTCTTCACTAATAAGCTCCTCATTAATATTCTTTTTTATTTTAGCCAGTGCAGAAATCAGAAACGCACCTGTTCCACAACAAATATCAATAATCTTTGTATTTTCTCGAAACTTACTGTCTGAATAAAATTCTGCAATGTCACAAAATAATTCCGTAATATGCTTTGGTGTTAAAACAATTCCCTTTTCCTTGGCATTTCCCTTTGTAAAACGCAAAAAAGTAGTATAAAACTCCCCCATTACATCAATACCATGATAATTTTCTATAATTGCAATCACATTTTCATATAACGAATAAATACAACATGAAAGAACGGTATCTCCGTCGCAAAACAACTTATTCTTCCCCTTCGGCGCCTGCATAAGCTCATCTCTTGAAAGTAACCCGTTATAAAACTTAATCAAAGCCCTTCTTTTTCCCAATGGTATCTCATCTATGTCCCAAATGCCTTCAATATAATCCGGCTCATATACGGTACCCGCACCATATAACGAATCCTTCAGAAATTTTGTCGCATTTTTTCCAATCGGATCAGAAAGCATTTTTTTTGATTTAGACGCATTCTTTTTATCAATCGCATTTTTTGTGTCAATATACAATTTTGATTTTGTATTCGTCAGCCCCAAAACAATCGAGGAAATAAACCCTGCCTTGGAATTATCCTCAATTCCATTCTGACGCAAAAAATTTGCGCAGCTTAATGTATATCTTCTTAATGTTTTTCGAACTGCCTCCTCCGTCTTGGCATAACGTTTTAACGCAATTTCAATATGCCCTTCATATTGGCAAATTGAAAATGACGCTTTATCAAGACATTTATCCTCCAAAACCTCAACATCCGTATAGTTGCCTCCCTTTGGCCATACAAATGAGGTCACTCTGCATTCATGAACAGACTGTCCCGATGCAGCAATTGCCACAACATCAAAACTATCCTTCAAAAAAGATGCGTACCATAATGCACCGTTTATAGCATAATTTTCCGTTTCTTCCGCCAAACCATAACCATGCGTTTTGTAATTTTTCACATCTGAAAGGCTACTATGTTTATCTACACTCCCCTTGCACTCAATCACAACAATCACATTTGATTGTTCCTTTACTATCATAAAATCAGGCGTTCCTTTACTTTTCAATGTCTGCTTTTTTGATGCCTTGGAAAAAACATCACCAATCCAGTCATACTCTGTCCCATTGTAGCTGTCTTCTTTAAACCATGTAATTCCATTCACTTTAACATTTTGTCCTGAAGGATAACCATCTATTGCACTTAGCGTTTCAGTAATAATACCCTTTGTAATTTGTTCACTTTTTTTTGATTTTGCCATGATGATTTCCTCCACTAATCTTTTCCGTAACCCATACTTATTATAGAATATATGTTCTGTGATTTCAACCCCTTTTTGAAATTTTTTCTCCCTATAAATTCAAAAAAGGAGCATTCCTCAACGCTCCTTCTCTCATCACAACACAATCTCCGGCAATTTGGCGCTCCCCTACTTATCCCGCACAAAACGCCTCTGCCCCGTTTCGCCGCCTTTGTTCATCGCAAAGCCCTGCATATTTTCGCGCAGCTTCTCGCGCTGCTGCTTCTCGATGGTCAAATGAATATTCTTCTCGCACTCCGAACAGTATCTGCCGCTGCGCACTTCCTTCCCGCAGCCTTCACAGCGCAAAAACGATTTCGTACCCTCGACAATCTCGAAGCGTGACTCCTTTAACATCTCACGGATTGCCGCCTTGCTTACGCCGGTGTTCTTCTCGATGTCAACCGCCGACGCGCCGGGATTTTTTTCAATATAATTGCGCGTCTTTCCGTAATTGTCGTATTCCTTGATTCTGCACTTTTCGCAGTGATACTCTCCTAGTCCCTTGTAGACCAACACACCGCCGCAGCTATTACATACAGTCGGCACATCATAAATCTGTACATATTGCATCAATTTTGTATCCATACAGCGTCCCCCTCTCACTCTGCAGGCAATCCATTCTGACAGCCTTAGACAGGCTTTCGTATGCTGACATAACCTAACAGTTTAAGTTTACTGTAATTATAACACAACTGCAGTGCATTTCCTACTATTTTTTGTGCCACATATGAATAATTACAACAATTCCTTCAAAACCCGGTTTACCATACCCGGGTCCGCTTTTCCCTTCATCGCTTTCATGGTCTGCCCAACCAAAAAGCCAAGCGCTCTTTCTTTTCCGCCGCGGTAATCCTCCACCGACTGCGGATTGGCAGCAATCACTTCCTCAATTGTCTTTCTGAGCGCATCTTCGTCATTTACGGTTTTCAGCCCGTGCTCCTCCACATACTGTGCCGGGTCAACATCTTTCTCAAACATCACTTCAAAGACTTCCTTCGCCACAGAAGAATTAATCTTCTTACCGTCCACAAGCGCAATCAGCTTTGCAAGGTTTGCAGGCGAAAACCGGATATCCTGCGCGTCCATCCCGTTCTCCTTTAACAATCTAAGTGTCTCACCCATCAGCCAGTTTGACACCTTTTTGGGCTGATTGCAGATTGCCACCGTCTCTTCAAACAAATCCGCCATATGCTTTGTGTCCGTAATAATACCAATGTCGTACTCCGGAATGTCAAACACTTCTTTATAACGCGCCATTTTTTCCTCACGAAACTCGGGCAGACCGTCCCTTATCGCGGCAATCCACGCATCACTGATATACACGGGCACCAAATCAGGGTCCGGGAAATAGCGGTAATCCTGCGCGTCTTCTTTTGAACGCATCGCATAAGAATACTCCTTATTATCATCCCAGCGCCTCGTCTCCTGTATCACCTGCTGCCCCGCCTCAAGCAGTTCAATCTGACGTTCACGTTCATGTGCAATCGCGTGCGTAATCGCACGGAATGAATTCAGGTTCTTCATCTCTGTACGTGTTCCAAACCGCTCTGCACCCACTTCGCGTACAGACAAATTGACATCGGCACGCATCGAACCTTCGTTCAGTTTACAGTCCGACGCACCCAAATACTGTATCGTCATGCGAAGCTTCTCCAAATAGGCAATCACCTCCTCGGCGCTGCGCATATCCGGCTCTGACACAATCTCGATGAGAGGCACCCCCGAGCGGTTATAATCCACAAGCGAACAATCCTCCCACTCGTCATGAAGCAGCTTTCCCGCGTCCTCCTCCATGTGGATCTCATGAATACCGACGCTCTTTTTTCCGTCCGCCGTCTCAATCTCCACATGACCGTTTCGGCAGATTGGCAGATAAAGCTGGCTGATTTGGTAATTCTGCGGATTGTCCGGATAAAAGTAGTTCTTCCGGTCAAATTTACACAGGCGCGTGATTTCGCAGTTTGTCGCAAGTCCCACTGCCATCGCGTATTCTACCACCTGCTTATTGAGCACAGGAAGCGTTCCCGGCATTCCGGTGCACACGGGACAAGTATGCGTATTCGGCGCTCCTCCAAATTCCGTGGAACAGCCGCAGAATATTTTCGTCTTAGTTGCAAGCTCCACATGCACTTCAAGACCAATCACTGTTTCGTATTGCTTTGCATATTGCACTGACATCTCTCTTACCCCTGTCCTTTCCTAATGTTCCATGCCAAACGCGCCGCGCAGCTGCTCGTAAGTGTAGGCTGCCCGCAGCAGTTTTTTCTCCTGAAAACTGTCCGCAATCAACTGTAACCCAATCGGAAGCCCTTTTGTGTCCTTTCCGCAAGGAACGGAAATTGCCGGCAGTCCCGCAAGATTCACGGAGATTGTATAAATGTCGCCAAGATACATCTTGAGCGGATCCGATAAGCTCTCGCCAAGCCTTGGCGCAGTCGTCGGCGCAACGGGTCCTAAAATTAAATCAAAGTTTGCAAACGCATCGTCAAAAGCCTTTTTAATCATAGCCTTTACCTTTAACGCCTTGAGATAATACGCATCATAATAGCCGGAGCTTAACACAAACGAGCCGAGCATAATCCTGCGCTTTACCTCCGCGCCAAAGCCCTCCGAACGCGTCTTTTTATACATCTCGTGCAGTCCGTCAAATTCCTGTGCGCGGTAACCGTACTTCACACCGTCGAAACGCTCTAAGTTCGAACTTGCCTCGGCAGCCGCGATTGTATAATAGGCCGGAATTGCATACTCCACAAGTCCCAAATCAAACTCCTCAACAACAGCGCCTTTCGCCGCAAGCGCATCTGCCGCCGCAAGCACCGCTTTCTTCACTTCCGCATCAAGTCCCTCACCGAAATAATCCCGCGGAATGCCAATCCGCATCCCCGCCGCATCGAAAGTCAATGCAGCCGTAAAATCCGTATCCTCCCGTTTTACGGACGTCGAATCTTTTGCATCCTGCGCGGCAATCACTTCCAACACAGCAGCGCAGTCCGATACGTTTTTCGTCAGAGGTCCAATCTGATCCAGGGAAGAACCATACGCAATCAGCCCGTACCTCGAAACCGTTCCGTAAGTCGGCTTTAAACCTACCACACCGCAAAAAGATGCCGGCTGCCGTATCGAACCGCCTGTATCCGAGCCAAGCGCAAAGAAACATTCGTTCGATGCCAC
>CAMWNY010000119.1 GCA_947175775.1 uncultured Lachnospiraceae bacterium
ATACAGGGAGGATTATGCCGCGTGGAAAGCTGTTTATGGAGTTGTGATTGAAAGATGGGATGAAGATAAGAGAAAATATGCGCAGGATAAGAAAAAACTTGAGGAAGAAATTGAAAGACTGGTTGATCAGAAACGCCTGATTGATGGATTTGCTGCCGAATTAAGATTAAAAAAGGCAAATGAAGCAATCTATAGAGCGGAAAAACAGTTGAGAAGTTTGGTGATTCCTGAGGAACCTGACAGGAAAGATGAGCCCAAACAGCCGGTGGAACCCGTTTTGAGAGAAAAGCCTGTTCTGACATTTGAAGATAAAATCGGAAAAGAAGAAGTACGAAAAGTATTTTTTGCGGAATGGAACAAATAAAGGTCTGTGATTTATGCAAAGGGGCAATCCGAAAGGGTTGCCCCTTTTTGGGAAATGTAGTAAAATAGGGGATAAGTTTAAAAATGGAGGAATGAGCTTATGGACTTAAGAGGACGCAGTTTTTTAACATTAAAAGATTTTACGCCGCAGGAGATTGTATATCTCATTGATTTAGCGGCAGAATATAAGGACAAAAAGAAAAAGGGAATTTTACATGACACATTGCGCGGAAAAAATATCGCGCTGATTTTTGAAAAGACAAGCACCCGCACGCGCTGTTCGTTTGAGGTGGCGGCACATGACCTTGGCATGGGCACAACCTATCTTGACCCGTCAGGCTCACAGATTGGCAAGAAGGAGTCCATCGCAGACACGGCAAGAGTGCTTGGCAGAATGTTTGAGGGAATTGAGTACCGCGGCTTCGAGCAGGCGATTGTGGAAGAACTTGCAAAGCACGCGGGTGTGCCTGTGTGGAATGGTCTCACGAACGAGTACCACCCGACTCAGATGCTTGCCGATATGCTGACAATCAGAGAGCATTTCGGACATTTGGAAGGCATTAAACTGACCTATATGGGTGATGCGCGCTACAATATGGGAAATTCGCTGATGATTGCCTGTGCGAAGCTTGGTATGCATTTTACGGCGTGTACGTCAAAGGAGTATTTCCCTGAAGCAGCGCTTGTGGCAGAGTGTGAGGAATATGCAAAACAGTCCGGTGCAAGCATTACGCTGACGGAGGATGTGGATGCAGGCACAAAAAATGCAGATGTTATTTATACGGATGTGTGGGTGTCTATGGGTGAGCCGGAGGAAGTGTGGGCAGAGCGTATCGAAAAACTCTCGCCATATAAGGTGACAAAGGCGGTTATGGACAATGCAGGAGAACAGTCCATTTTCTTACATTGCCTGCCTGCGTTCCATGATTTAAAGACAAAAATCGGTAAAGAGCAGGGTGAAAAATATCATTTTACGGAGCTTGAGGTGACGGATGAAGTATTTGAGTCAAAGCAGTCGCTTGTTTTTGACGAGGCAGAAAACCGTATGCACACGATTAAGGCAGTGATTGCCGCAACATTAGGCGCATAAGATTATGAAAAAAGAGGAAATATTAAGAAAGCTGAGAGATGCGGACGATTATGTCAGCGGACAGGAGCTTTGCGAATATTATGGTGTTTCGCGCACGGCAGTTTGGAAGGCGATAAAGCAGTTGGAAAAGGACGGCTATGTGATAGAAGCACAAAATAACAGAGGTTATCGATTGCTAGAAGACAACACGGGTGTTATTTTTTCGAAAACAGCAATTGAAAGTTATATGGACACAGTTCAAATCGGCAGAAATATTGTCTTTCATAAAGAGACAGGCTCTACCAATATTGATGCAAAGGCGCTTGCGGAGAAGGGCGAACCGTCGGGTACACTTGTGGTAGCGGACATGCAGACGGCGGGGCGCGGACGTAGAGGACATGGCTGGGTAGCGCCTGCAGGAAAAAATATCTATATGACATTGATGCTGCGTCCGGATTGTCCACCGGATAAAGCGTCCGCACTTACGCTGGTGATGGCGATTGCCGTGTATGAAGCGGTCTGCGAGATTGTTCCCAAAGAGTGCTGCGGGATCAAGTGGCCAAATGATGTTGTCGTGAATAATAAGAAGATATGCGGGATTTTGACGGAGATGAGCGCAGAGCCGGAGTGTATTCATTATGTGGTGACGGGTGCGGGCATCAATGTCAATCAGGAAGCGTTTCCGGAAGAAATCAGGCAAACCGCGACTTCGCTTTTTATTGAAACCGGAAAGAAATCCGACCGTTCTAAGCTTGCGGCGCGGACAATGCATTATTTCGAGCAGAATTATGTTTTGTTTGAAAAGACTTGGGATTTGCAGTATCTGCGTGAAAAGTATAACGCGATGTTAATCAATATGGACCGGCAGGTACGCGTGCTTGATCCCAAGGGCGCATATGACGGCATTGCGCGCGGGATAACCGATAAGGGAGAGCTGATTGTCGAACGCAGCGACACGGGCGAGACGGTCCTGGTATACGCCGGGGAGGTATCGGTGCGTGGCGTATACGGGTATGCGATGTGAAAAAGCAATAAAATGACATAGGACTTCTCAGCATGGCAATTGGCAATCCATTTCGTGACCTGTATAAAAGGCAGAACAACAAGCGAAGGAATTTGATGTTTCGGGAATATAATAAGTATTTTGGAAGATAGATTTTGATATAAATGGGCATTTATAGGGGAAAAAGCTATGGATAAAAAACTTGAAAGAGCAATGGAACTCATTGGAAAAGCAGTTGAGATGATGGAAAACGAAGGCATTACCGAAGACGTTAAGGCACTCGAAAAGGAGCTTACTGAGCTTACCGGAAAGAAACAAAATATTGAAGATTACCGCTTTTATTCAGCAGTAACATCATTGGAAGAAATTGCGAAATCTGCGCTTATGCCGGAACCTCAAAAGGAAGATGTTACAGAAGATAAAATTCGGGAAGTTGTTTTGACATTTCTTGAAAAGAGTGAAAGCGAACAGGATTATTGGCTGAAGTGGCTTAAAATTAATACGGGCTGTAGTTCAGATTACCTGTTCTATCCCGAACTTGTGGGACTGCCACGGGACGCTTCTATGGAACAAATTGTTGAAAAGATAGTTGAAGTTTGGAAAGAGGGCTGCAAATGTTAAGCTGCAAGAACACTTTTCTGAAAAGGAGCTTTGTTTGAATGGAAAAAACCAAAGAGCGGATTGTGCTGTGCGGGGCAAATGCCTACGAGCAGAAATATTATTACAATGAAACATTTAATGCAATTCCTGCATCAATCAAGGAGGAGCTGCATATTATATGCGTGCTGTTCACGGAAGAGGTGGGCGGCGTGTTCACCATCGTGTTTGAGGAGGACGGCAGCGTAAGCCTTGAGACGGACGCTTACGAGGAGGATATTCTCTATGACGAGATAAGCAGCGGTCTTTTGGTGCGGGAAATCAGGATGCAGCGTCGGGAGCTTTTGGAGTCGCTCAGCCTTTATTACAGGGTGTTTGTGCTCCATGAGCCGGTTGATGAATTGATGTGATTGAAGAAGATTAAAGGATTGGGGAAATTATGGTTTTAGTAGTTGATGTGGGAAATACCAATATTACATTTGGCGTATATGACGGCAAAAAGCTGAAGACGACGTTTCGGCTTATGGCGAAAACGCCGCGTACTTCCGACGAATACGGCGTGTTAATCACGGAATTGCTGTCCAAGAATGACATTGAGAGAGGAACAATAGACGGCACAATTGTTGCGAGCGTTGTGCCGAATATCATGCACTCGCTGATTGGCGGCATCAAGCGCTATATCAGCGAGAAGCTTTTACTGGTTGGCGCAGGCGTTAAGACCGGAATTAAAATTGTCACGGAAAATCCGAAAGAAATCGGTCCGGACAGAATTGTTGACGCGGTGGCTGCATATGAATTATATGGAGGGCCTGTACTTGTGATTGATTTCGGAACGGCGACCACATATGACCTCGTAGATGAAAACGGCTGCTTTTGCGCAGGCATTACGGCGCCCGGCATTAAAATATCGGCGAAGGCGCTTTGGGAGGATACGGCAAAGCTTCCTGAAATCGAGATTAAAAAACCGGCATCAATCCTTGCACAGGAAACCATATCCAGTATGCAGGCAGGGCTTGTCTACGGGCAAATCGGACAGACTGAGTATATTATACAGCGCGTAAAAAGTGAAACGGGATACGACAATCTAAAGGTTGTGGCAACCGGGGGGCTTGGCAGGATTATTGCAGAAGAGACGGAGCTGATACAGGAGTACGACAGCTTTCTCACGTTAGAAGGACTTAGAATTATATATGAAAAAAACAACAGATAGTTTCGGCAGGCAGATTCATATCGGCAATGTTATCCTGGAAAATAACGTGTTTCTCGCACCAATGGCGGGTGTTACGGATTTGCCGTTTCGCCTGATTTGCAAAGAGCAGGGCGTAGGGCTTTTGTGCATGGAGATGGTTAGTGCAAAGGCAGTGCATTACAACAATAAAAATACGGAAACGCTTATGGAAATCCACCCCGATGAACTGCCGGTTTCCCTACAGTTGTTCGGTTCAGAGCCTGAGATTATGGCGGAAACGGCTGCACGCATAGAAGAACGTCCGTTTGCAATTCTTGATATTAATATGGGCTGTCCTGTACCGAAAGTGGTGAACAATCGGGAGGGAAGCGCGCTCATGAAAAATCCCAGGCTTGCGGGAGAGATTATTCATGCAGTTGCAAAAGCAGTGTCAAAGCCTGTTACTGTTAAAATCAGAAAAGGGTTTGACGATAACAGCGTCAATGCCGTGGAGCTGGCAAAGATTGCGGAGGCAAACGGCGCGGCGGCGGTGGCAGTCCACGGGCGCACAAGAGAGCAGTATTATGCGGGAACGGCGGACTGGGACATTATCCGGCAGGTAAAGGAGGCGGTCAGCATTCCTGTTATCGGAAATGGAGATGTCACGGACGCATTGTCGGCGGCAAGAATGTTGGAGGAAACAGGATGCGACGCGGTTATGGTGGGCAGGGCAAGCCGTGGAAACCCGTGGATTTTCAGGGAAATCAATGCGTATCTTGATACGGGGGAGCTTTTGCCAAGACCTTCTAAGGAGGAGGTACGCGATACGATTTTAAGGCATGCGGCGCTTTTGCTTGCGTATAAGGGTGAGTACACGGCAATCCGTGAAATGCGGAAACATGTGGCGTGGTATACGGCAGGGTATCCGCATTCTGCAAGGCTTCGGCAGAGAATAAACGAGATGGAAACGGTGGCGCAGCTTGAGGAGGGAATTCGCACCATTTTCTCCTGACAGGAGAGCTGCCATGTTTTGCACGCGAAAGTGCGTTAAGGGCGGTGCAAAATCTTGACATAGCAGCCAAAAAGGGCTATAATATGCTAGTTTATGAGCGAAACAGAAGATTTTATCGTAGAAATAATCAATATATTTATGAAACGGCTGCACTAGAAGGAGGATTTTTTTATGGAAGCAAAGAAAAACTTATTGACACGTGAGGGACTGAAGAAATATGAAGACGAGCTGCACGATTTGAAGGTCGTAAAGAGAAAGGAAGTCGCACAGAAAATCAAAGAGGCGAGAGAGCAGGGCGACCTTTCGGAAAACGCAGAGTACGACGCGGCAAAAGACGAGCAGCGTGACATAGAGGCGAGAATTGAGGAGCTTGAGAAAATCCTCAAAAACGTTGAGGTTGTCGATATGGATGACGATGAGAACAACCTTGACCATGTTGGGTTCGGACTTGTTGTGAAGGTAAAGGACAATGAGTTTGATGATGAAATGGAATTTAAAATCGTGGGTGCAACCGAGGCAAACAGTTTAAAGGGCAAGATTTCCAACGAATCGCCGCTTGGAAAGGCGCTTCTTGGCGCAAAGAGGGGCGATGTTGTCACAGTCGAGGCACCCGCGGGTGTGATTGAGTATACGATTTTGGATATTTACAGACCGGAGGCTTGACAGTCAAATACCTCGCGGGAATAAACCTTAAAACAGAGAGGAGAAGGTTCAGTGTCACAGGAGCAGAACAACAATCAGGGAAAGAACAATCAGGAGAACCGTCAGCAGGATGTTAACCAGCTTTTAAAGGTGCGCAGGGAAAAGCTTGCCGCTTTGCAGGAGGCTGGTAAAGATCCGTTTCAGATTACGAAGTTTGACGTCACACATCACAGTCAGGATGTGAAGAATCAGTTCGATGTACTGGAGGGAAAGAATGTTACCATTGCAGGAAGAATGATGTTTAAGCGCGTGATGGGTAAGGCGTCTTTTTGTAACGTGCAGGATTTGAAAGGCAGCATTCAGTGTTACGTTGCAAGGGACAGCATTGGTGAGGAACCCTATGCGGATTTCAAGAAATACGATGTGGGAGATATTCTCGGAATCAGCGGCGAGGTGTTCCGCACAAAAACAGGCGAAATGTCAATACATGCAGAGTCTGTTAAACTTTTGTCAAAGAGCTTGCAGATTTTACCTGAGAAATTCCACGGACTCACGGATACGGATATACGTTACCGCCAGCGGTATGTTGACCTGATTATGAATGCGGACGTAAAGGATACGTTTGTGAAGCGCTCGAAGGTGCTCTCAAGCATTCGCCGTTATTTGGACGGGCAGGGCTTTATGGAAGTGGAGACGCCGATGCTCGTGTCCAATGCGGGCGGTGCGGCTGCAAGACCGTTTGAGACACACTTTAATGCACTTGATGAGGATTTGAAGCTTCGGATTTCTTTGGAGCTGTACTTAAAGCGGCTGATTGTAGGCGGCATGGAGCGCGTGTATGAAATTGGACGTGTTTTCAGGAACGAGGGGCTTGACACAAGACATAATCCGGAGTTTACGCTGATGGAGCTGTATCAGGCTTATACGGATTATCACGGTATGATGGATTTGACGGAGAACCTTTACCGTTATGTGGCGAAAGAAGTGACCGGTTCGGAGATTTTGACGTACGGCGAGCATCAGATGGATTTGTCGAAGCCGTTTGAGCGCATTACGATGGTAGACGCCGTTAAGAAGTATTCCGGAGTTGATTTTAATGAGATTCATACCTTGGAAGAAGCAAGGGCAATCGCGAAAGAAAAGCATGTGGAGTTTGAGGAGCGGCATAAGAAGGGCGATATTTTGAATTTGTTCTTCGAAGAGTTTGTGGAGGAGCATTTGATTCAGCCGACGTTTGTGATGGACCATCCGATTGAGATTTCTCCTCTGACGAAGAAAAAGCCGGAAAATCCGGAGTACGTGGAGCGGTTTGAGTTCTTTATGAATGGATGGGAAA
>CAMWNY010000120.1 GCA_947175775.1 uncultured Lachnospiraceae bacterium
ATATGGTTGCTAAAGCAACCGCGCTCCGGCGCGAGAGTCCGGCGAGCCGGACTCTGTTTATTAGGGCAGTCTTTGGGAACAGGATAGCAGGGATTGATATGAGCCAGTTAGATAAAAACATTGCTGATAATTTGAAAAGAATACGAAAATCCAAAAATATGAGCCTTGATATGCTCGCAGCCAAAACAGGTGTAAGCAAAAGCATGCTTGGACAGATTGAACGGGGGGAATCCAATCCTACTGTGGCGACGATAGAAAAGATTGTAGAAGGAATTAAGGTTTCTTTTGAGGATTTGATTTATCAAAAGACGAAGTCTGTCATGATTATAGACAATGAAAAACAGCCTGTCTATAAATCACAGGATGGTGCATATCAGATTCGGGTGCTTTTTCCGTATGAACGGCACGGGAACTTTGAAATTTATGAGGTCACGGTTGAGCCGGGGGAGGACTGTGACTGCTTTGTAAAAGATGAAGAGGGATGTGAGTATATTATGGTGGTGCAAGGGGTACTTACACTTGGAACAGAGGAGGGTACGTATGAGGTGGCATCAAACCATGCAGTGAGGCTTGGTGCAATGCAGCAGCACAGTTACCATAACAAAGGCACACAGAAGCTTATTTTAAATATCTTTATTTCCTATGGGGCGTTGGTGTATTAAAAACACCGACGCCTTTTTGCGACGTACTTGCGTTTGGTCTTTACATTATATAAAAAGACTGTTAAGATGTGTTTATGAAATGAAATTTAAAATCGAATATATGTTTGAAATTGGAATAAAATCGGAGAATTAATATACACATGAAAAAAACGCAATATTATTATAGAAGATTTAAGCTTTGCTGTATCGAGGCAGCAATCATTACGATAGCAGTATGCGCTTTTTTGCTGCCCTCTTTTGAAGTAATACAGCGGACAGGCGATAATTACTTTACGGTGAGCATTAATGGCACGCAGGTAGGAAGGCTGGGATCCGTGGAAAAGCTCGATAGAATGCTTGCGGCTGCGAGAAAGCAGGTAGCCAAAGATGCGGATGGCGACGACCTTGTATTTATGGATTTGGACATTGAAACGGTAGGAAAAGAGCGTGTGTTTGGATGTATTGACGATGATGCGTCTGTAATTGAAAATATGACAGAGATCATGAAGAATAATATCAGAAGCACGCTTCACCGGTCATATACTGTAAAAATTAACGAAACTTCTGTGAATTTGGGTTCATATAAGGAAGTACATGAGCTTTTGGAGCAGGCGCTTTCGCCGTACGATACAAACAAGGAATATCAGGTAGAGCTTGCACTTGACAGTCAAAGAGAGGTGAATGTGCTTGAAGCGGTGGTGACTTCCAAGGAGGAGCTGCACGAGGAGCTGGCGCAGAGTTTTGAGAAATCGGCGGGAATTGAAGCGGAATTTGAAAAAATGTTTCAGGAAATAGAACCTGCCATTGAAAAAGACTTTGAAGATTACAATTTGGGATTGATTGACATAAACTATGCTGATAAAATAGAAGTAGTCGAAGCTTACTTAATGGAGGATGAGCTGTGTACAGTGGAGGAAGCGGTAAACCTTGTGACAAAGGAGCAGGAAACGCAAGTTATCTATAAGGTTGTGGCTGGTGATACGCTTTCCCAAATCTGTCTGACTAACAATATTCCGATGGACGAACTGATAGAAATCAATGACGCGTTGGAGGACGAAAACACCATGATACGCGTGGATCAGGAGCTGGTTATTACAGTTCCGGAACCGGACCTTTCCATTATATGGAAAGAAGAGCAGGTCTACACGGAAGATTATGAGGCACAGGTGCAGTATATTCCCAATGATGACTGGTATACGACACAGAGCGTAACCTTGCAGGAGCCGTCAGCGGGACGGCGAAAGGTTGCTGCCGTGATTGAATATGAAAATGGGCAGGAAATCGGACGGGAAATATTGAAGGAACAGGTTTACGCTGAAGCAGTGCCGAAAATCGTAGAACGCGGCACGAAGATACCGCCGACTTATATTAAGCCGATTTCAGGCGGAAGGCTCAGTTCCGGATTTGGTGCAAGAAGCGCACCGACAAAGGGTGCAAGCACAAACCATAAGGGTATTGACTGGGCAGTGCCAATCGGAACTTCCGTTGTTGCATCGAACACAGGTACGGTTGCGTTTGCGGGCTGGGCGAGCGGATATGGATATGCTGTTTATATCAATCATGCTGATGGCAGACAGACGCGGTACGGACATTTGAGCAAGGTACTTGTAAAGACAGGACAGAGCGTATCGCAGGGCGAGCGCATTGCGCTTAGCGGCAATACGGGACGAAGCACGGGACCGCATGTACACTTTGAGATTCGCATTGGCGGCAGCGCGGTGAATCCGTTAAAATACCTGAATTAGTGAATATGCATAAAAAAATACGTGATTTTTAATAATTTCCGATATTCTTTGGATTTACAAATGTTTAGAAATGGTATATAATCGGATTTTGGTAATATTTTAGTGATAAGTATTTATGAGTGATATAGTGTGAGGTGGACGATGGAACAGTACGCAATTAAGGGGGGCAATCCCCTTGTTGGAGAGGTTGAAATCGGTGGCGCAAAAAATGCAGCTTTAGGCGTACTTGCCGCGGCAATCATGACCGATGACATGACGGTTATTGAAAATCTGCCGGACGTAAGAGACATCAATGTACTTCTTCAGGCGATGGAAAGTATCGGCGTTATCATATACAGATCAGAGAGACATACAGTAAGAATCAATGCTTCCATGATTTCGGGGCTTGTTATTGAGAACGATTATATCAAGAAAATCAGGGCATCCTATTATTTGCTGGGGGCACTGCTAGGAAAATATAAGCATGCAGAAGTGGCGCTTCCCGGCGGCTGTAATATTGGCAGCAGGAAGATTGACCTTCATATTAAGGGCTTTAAAGCGCTTGGGGCGCAAGTAAAGATTGAGCATGGTTTGATTATTGCGGATGCGAAAGTTTTAAAAGGCGCGCATATTTATTTGGATACGGTCTCAGTTGGCGCAACAATCAACATTATGCTTGCCGCAGTGCTTGCGGAGGGAAAGACCGTGATTGAAAACGCGGCGAAAGAACCGCATGTGGTAGATGTGGCAAACTTTTTGAATTCCCTTGGCGCAAATGTTAAAGGTGCGGGGACGGATGTCATCCGGATTTCCGGTGTGAAAAAGCTGCACGGCTCAGATTATTCAATTATTCCAGACCAAATTGAGGCGGGAACATTTATGTTCGGAGCCGCGATTACAAAGGGCGATGTAACAGTGAAAAATGTGATACCAAAGCATTTGGAGTCCACGACGGCAAAACTTATTGAGATGGGGTGCCAGGTAGAGGAGTCTGATGATGCGGTGCGCGTTGTGGCATCAAAACGCCTTGAGAGCACACATGTGAAGACGCTTCCGTATCCTGGATTTCCGACGGATATGCAGCCGCAGATTACAGTATCGCTTGCACTTGGAAAGGGCACAAGCATCGTGACGGAGAGTGTTTTTGACAACCGTTTTAAATATGTGGATGAGCTTGCAAAGATGGGGTCTAATATTAAGGTTGAGGGAAATACAGCGATTATAGAGGGCATAGACAAGTTTACGAGTGCGAATCTGACAGCTCCCGATTTGCGTGCAGGCGCAGCGCTTGTGCTGGCGTGTCTGACGGCAGAGGGTTTCAGTACGGTGGAAGATATTAAATATATCGAACGCGGATATGAAGATTTTGACGTAAAACTGCAAAAACTGGGTGCGCAGATTGCGAAAGTGGATTCGGATAAAGAACTTCAGAAGTTTAAACTCAAAGTTGGCTAAGAGGATGATAAAAATTCCTCAAATAGCAGTTGACAAGTGTGCAATCCTGCTATAAGATGTAGATGATATGAAAATTCAATATTGAACGAATACTAATCTCTTATTCAGAGTGGTGGAGGTACAAAGGACCTGTGAAGCTACGGCAACCCCGTTATTTGGAGCGGAAGGTGCCAACCTGAGCGAGTTACTGTTTACATGAAAATGGCGATAGTTCGAACAATAAGAGGATTTGATTATCGGTAAACAATCACATCCGCTTATTCAGACGAATAGGCGGACTTTTTATGCACACGGGCGCCCAAAGGAAATATGTCATCAAACCGATAAATCGGTTCGCTGGCGGGCGCCCAGTGCATTTTTCCACAGAAAAACAAGGAGGATATATAATGGAAAAACTTTTATTTACTTCGGAATCCGTAACAGAAGGGCATCCTGATAAGGTATGTGATGCCATTTCTGACGCAATTCTTGATGCGCTTATGGAGCAGGATCCAATGAGCCGTGTTGCCTGTGAGACAGCGACATGTACAGGCTTTGTGCTTGTAACAGGAGAGATTACAACAAAGGCATACGTAGACATACCCAAGATTGTGCGTGATACGGTAAAGGAAATCGGTTACAATAAATCAGAATACGGATTTGACGGAAATACGTGCGCTGTTTTTACGGCAATTGATGAGCAGTCGGGCGATATTGCGATGGGTGTGGACAAGGCTTTGGAGGCAAAGCTGTCTAACGATAATTCAGAAAACACGATGAGCGATGCCCAAATTGAGGCAATCGGTGCAGGTGACCAGGGCATGATGTTTGGTTATGCGACGAATGAGACAGAGGAATACATGCCATACCCGATTTCCCTTGCACATAAGCTTGCATTGCAGCTGACCAAGGTGCGCAAGGATGGTACCTTGAAGTATTTAAGACCTGACGGAAAGACGCAGGTGTCCGTAGAGTATGATGAGAATGGAAAGCCTAAGAGACTTGAAGCAGTGGTTCTCTCGACACAGCATGATGACGACGTAACGCAGGAACAGATTCATGAGGATATCAAAAAGCATGTGTTTGACGTAATTCTTCCCAAGGAGCTTATTGATGCGGATACAAAGTTCTTCATCAATCCGACAGGACGTTTTGTAATCGGCGGACCGCATGGCGATGCAGGACTTACGGGACGTAAGATTATTGTGGACACTTATGGCGGATATGCGCGTCACGGCGGCGGAGCATTCTCGGGAAAAGACTGTACGAAGGTGGACAGAAGCGCTGCATATGCGGCAAGATATGTAGCAAAGAATATTGTAGCGGCAGGGCTTGCAGAGAAGTGCGAGATACAGCTTTCTTATGCAATCGGTGTTGCACAGCCGACTTCTGTCAATGTGGACACATTTGGCACAGGGAAGCTCGGCAATGAAAAACTGGTTGAGATTGTACGTGAGAATTTTGACCTGCGTCCGGCAGGAATCATTAAGACGCTTAATTTAAGAAGACCGATTTATAAGCAGACAGCGGCTTATGGACATTTTGGCAGAAATGACCTTGATCTTCCGTGGGAGAAATTGGATAAGGCGGATGTGCTGAAGAAGTATCTATAGTATTGTTGATAACAGAGAGGCAGTTTTTTAGATCTGCCTCTTTATACATGTGGTAAAGGAGACTTGCGCATATGCAGACAACATACGGCAACATGCAGCAAAAAATCCTGTTGGTTGAGGACGACACGGAAATCAGTGACATGCTGAAAACGTTTTTGGAGACTGAAAAATTTGAGGTTATAACCGCTTATGACGGAGAAAGCGCATGCAGGCTATTTTTTGCGGATACGTACAGTCTGATTTTGCTGGACCTTATGATACCGAAAAAAAGCGGGCTGGAGGTTATGAAGACCATTCGGGAAAACAGCACGGTCCCGATTATTATTTTGTCTGCAAAGGATACGGATTCCGACAAAACGTTGGGGTTGGGGCTTGGCGCGGACGATTATGTGACAAAGCCGTTTTCCGTCACGGAGGTTTTGGCGCGCATTAAGGCGAATATCCGCAGGAGTACGAAATACGCGGCGGATGCGGACAGCGATGAAGGTGTTCTTATTAAAGGAGCGTTGACGGTCAACTTAGGGGAGTATGCGGTGACGAAAAACGGGGAGCGGATTGAATTGACGGCGAAGGAATTTGAGATTTTAAAGCTGTTGATGAAAAATCCGAAAAAGGTGTATACGAAGGAGCAGATTTATGCGCTTGTATGGAATGACGTGTATGTCGGCGACGAAAATGCGGTTAATGTGCATATCAGCAGGCTGCGCAACAAAATAGAGGACAATCCGCGCAGCCCGCAGTATGTGGTTACGGTTTGGGGGATTGGTTATAAACTGGGGGACTGGAATGAGTGATAAGTTTATCATAATTTGTTTGATTGGAGGAATTGTGTTGCTGTTGGTAAGTGTGTTTTACCAGCAGCTTCTTTTTAAAAACAGTTTGCAGGCAAAATTAAGGGAACTCAGCGGAAAGCTGGCGGATATTTTAGAGCGGGACAGCGATGAGAAGGTGATGGTTTTTACGGACGACGCCGCGTTGCAGGATTTAATCGGGCAGATTAACCGAATGCTTTTGGACAGGCAGAAGGTTAAGGTTGATTACAGGAAACAGGAGCTGTCGTCGAAAAAGATGCTTGCGAATATTTCGCACGACATCAAAACGCCGCTGACCGTGATTTTAGGGTATTTGGAAATTATGCGGATTGGCAGGGAGGACGATGAAAGCCTGCAAAAGGTGGAGACGAAAGCAAAACAGGTGCTGGAACTAATTAATGCGTTTTTTACATTGGCAAAGCTTGAGGCGGGCGATATGCGCATGGAACGGACGAAGGTTAATCTCAGCGAGCTGTGCAGGGAGACTGTGCTTGGTTTTTACGAGCTGCTTTTGCAAAAGGAGTTTACGGTCGACATTTCGATACCGGAGGAGAACCTGTTCGTGTGGGGGGACGGGGATTCGATTGACAGGATTTTAACGAACTTAGTGTCAAATGCCATACGATATGGCAGCGACGGAAAATATATCGGGATTGCGCTGCGCAGCGAGGAGCGGTTTGCGTATCTTGATGTTGTGGATAAGGGAAAAGGGATTGAGAAGGCGTTTGCGGCAAGTGTGTTTGAGCGGCTTTATACAATGGAGGATTCGCGCAACCGGCAGATACAAGGGAACGGTTTGGGTCTCACGATTGCCAAAAACCTTGCGCAGCAGATGGGCGGGGATGTTTTGTTGGAGAGCGAGCCGCATGTGAGGACGGTTTTTACGGTGAAACTGGAG
>CAMWNY010000121.1 GCA_947175775.1 uncultured Lachnospiraceae bacterium
CGATATTGACACGTCGATTTTTTTCCTGTTAAGCGACCAGTACGCGCACGTTCCGGTGCTGACAATCGGCACGAAGGAGGAGAGCAGCAGATTCTTTAAGTATTACGAGGGAGAGCAGTTTGAAAACTTAATCCGTCCGGTAGAAAATACCGTGATTATGGAGGCAGTGTGCAGGCGGCTTGGCGTGGATAAAGCAAATGTTGAGGAAGAGGCGAAAGCGCAGCAGGAAGAAACAAGCGGGAAAAAGCGGATTTTGGTGGTAGACGACAACGGTACGGCGCTTCGTACGATTAAGGCAATGCTGGAGGATACATACGAGGTTGCAATTGCGATTTCGGGGGCACAGGCGATGACGTCGATTGGCAAAAAACGTCCGGATCTCATTCTGCTTGACTACGAAATGCCCGTGTGCGACGGCAGAATGACGCTTGAAATGATTCGCGCGGACGAGGATTTGACGAATATTCCCGTTGTTTTTCTGACGGCAATTAACGACAGGGCAAATATTGAGGCGGTTGTGCAGTTAAAGCCTGCGGGGTATTTTCTAAAGCCGCCCGTAAAAGAGCGTCTGCTTGCAGAACTTGCTAAGATTTTATATGCGTAACGGCGTATTGCAACGGGGAGGATACGTGTGAAACGGATTTTGATTGTGGAGGACGATTGTCTTTTAAATAAAACGCTTGCTTTTCATTTCAGTGCCGACGGCTACGACGTGACTTCGGCGCTGAATGCGGAGGCTGCTGTGAAGTGTCTTGCAGGTGCGCCGTATGATTTGGTACTGTTAGACATTAATCTGCCAGACGGAAACGGCTTTGATTTGTGCCGGGCGATAAAACCTGAAAATCCGGATACGATGGTGATTTTTCTGACGGCTAACGATGAGGAGCGTGATCAGCTTAAAGGATATGCGGCGGGGGCGGTGGATTACATTACAAAGCCGTTTTCCGTCGAGGCGCTGCAGCGCAAAATCGGTGCGATGTTTGCCATGCTTGCGCGCCATAGACCGTCAGGCGAGATTTATGACGACGGGAGGCTGTTTCTTGACTTTTTGCAGCAGAATGCCGCGCTATGCGGGCAGCCGCTTACGTTTTCCGCAATGGAATATAAAATGCTCCACCTGTTTTGCGAGAATGCGGGAGTGGTGCTTACGAGACAGCGGCTTTTGGAGCGGCTGTGGGACGTGGACGAAAAGTATGTGGAGGAACACACGCTAACGACGTTTGTCAGCCGTCTGCGCAGCAAGCTTGAGGCAGGCGGGGAGCAGTATATTAAGACGGTTTATGGAATGGGGTATCAATGGATAGGAGGCAGGATGAAATGAGACCAAGGCAGATAGCCGTGAAAAATTTGTGTCTGTTTGTGGCACTGGGAGCGTTGCTTTCCATGTTGGGAGTAACCGTTCTTTTTTTTGCGCAGACAGGGAGTATACAGGTGCTTTCTGTGGGAGCGGCGCTGATGGCGTGCGCTCTTTTTTGGCTGTTTGTGCTGACGGCAGCGTTTGGGAAACGGTTGTCGTTTTTTTCGGACGGATTGTGTGAAACGCTTGATAACATGATAAACGGTCGTGTGGATTTGCAGGAGAATTTTGATAAGGAGCTGCTTTTTGACCGTATCAGTCATCGCCTGTTTCGCCTGTATGAGATTTTACTGGAGGCGGAACATAAGGTGGACAGCGAACGGCGGGAACTTCAGGCGTTGGTGGCGGATATTTCGCATCAGGTGAAAACGCCCGTGAGCAATTTGAAAATGGTATCGGACACGCTGCTGTCAAGAGAGGTTTCACCAAAGGACCGGCAGGCGTTTTTGCAGGGGATACAAGGTCAGGCGCAGAAGCTGGATTTTCTTGTACAGGCACTGGTGAAGACGTCGCGCCTGGAGACGGGCATGGTGCGGCTTAAAAAGCAGGAGGGACTGCTGTTTGATACACTGGCGCAGGCGGTGGGCGGTATTGTCTATGCGGCAGAGCGAAAGGGGATTGACGTGTCGGTGGACTGCCCACAGGGATTAAAGCTGTTTCATGACGCGAGGTGGACGGCGGAGGCGCTTTTTAACCTGTTGGACAATGCAGTGAAGTATACGCCTGCGGGCGGCAGGATTTGCGTGTCGGTGAAAGACTGGGAGCTGTATGTCAGGGTGGATGTGAGCGACACGGGTAAAGGGATTGCGGAGAGCCGTCAGGCGGCGGTTTTTGGGCGGTTTTATCGTGAGCAGGAGGTGCATGGCGTGCAGGGTGTCGGCATTGGGCTTTACCTTGCGCGTGAGATTGTGACAAGGCAGGGCGGGTATATGAAGCTGACTTCCGCTGTTGGGGAAGGTTCGACGTTTTCTGTTTTTTTGCCGTTTCGCTAGAAGAGCTGTTTTTTGAATTGTGTGTCTGTAAAAAGCAGGGTATAATCATAATGACAAATCAATATTTAGGGAGATTAAGAATGAGTGAAATTAAAAAATGTATAGAATATTGTCTGCAAAATAAAAAATGGACGCTTTATGTTATAGGAGCAACTATAATAGGTTTGTGCATAGGGGCATTCTTTGGAGTACAGGCATATTATAATGGTTGGTTAGGATAGCGCGAAATTTTGGGATTTTGGTTATGGGCTCCGTAGGGAGTTTTGGCATAAAGGGATTGCCACGGAAGCAGGGAAAGCCGTTGTGGAACAAGTCAGAAAGGACGGACTGCAGTACATTACGGCAACGCATGACAGAAACAACCCAAGAAGTGGCAATGTTATGCAAAAAATAGGTATGACATACTGCTATTCTTATGAAGAACAATGGCAACCCAAAAATTTTCCTGTCATATTCAGAATGTATCAGTTTAACTTTGATGGAAATGATGACTTTGTATATCAAAAGTATTGGAATGAGTCTTACAATTGTTTTGTTGAACAATTGTAAGTTCGAATAACAAAGTTCAGTTTGTCGGAAAATGGTATCTAAAATAATTTTTTGGATTGACAATTTCGGACATTTCCGTAACATTTGTATTTTATAGTTGCTTATGAGAAGAACAGCCATATGGCAAAGTTACAACTTTGAAAGGAGCTTGGAATATGAGTGTTTTGGAAACGGTTGACTTGAGGAAATATTACGGTGAGGAGCCGAATGTGACGCGCGCCCTTGACGGCGTGAGCCTGCGTGTGGAAAAGGGAGAGTTTGTGGCAGTGGTCGGAACGTCGGGGAGCGGCAAATCGACACTGTTACATATGATGGGCGGACTGGATACACCAACATCGGGCAGCGTGCTTGTGCGGGGTGAGGAGCTTGCCAAAAAGAATGAGGAGGAGCTCACGATTTTTCGGCGGCGCAATATCGGTTTTGTGTTTCAGAATTATAATTTGGTGCCGATTTTAAATGTCTATGAAAATATTGTCCTGCCCGTGGAGCTCGACGGTAACAGCGCGGACAAGGCGTTTATGGACGAGATTGTGCAGATGCTTTCGCTGGAGGACAAGCTGAAAAATATGCCGAATAACCTGTCGGGCGGGCAGCAGCAGCGTGTTGCGATTGCGCGTGCATTGATGACAAAGCCTGCGATTGTGCTTGCCGATGAGCCGACGGGCAATCTTGACAGCCAAACGAGCGCGGACGTGTTGGGACTGCTCAAGCGCACGAGCGCGGCGTTTGACCAAACGATTGTCATGATTACGCACAATGATGAGATTGCGCAGCTTGCCGACCGCATTGTGCGGATTGAGGACGGTAAAATCGTGGCAAAGGGAGGTGCAAAATGATGACGCTTCCTTTTGTAAACGATACGGGAAAAATTGAAAAGACACTGGCAAAGCGCAGTCTTGCCGCAGACCGTCGGCGCAACGCGGTCGCCATGCTTACGATTGGCTTGGCGGTCTGTCTGATGTCGCTTGTCGCATTTTATTATACGGCAGCTTATGTGCGCACGGTGGAGAGCCTGCGGGGGCATTACCAATCGGGTTGCGGGGAGCTTTCCTATGACGACCTTGCAAGACTTGACGCGTCGGGAAAGCTGGAGCGTTGGGGGTATCAGAGCGAAACGCACAGTATCCGTTACAAGGACGCGAATGTGTCCGTGCAGTTTTACGACAGCGAGATGCTGGATTTAATGCAGGCGCCGCCGATTACGGGGCGTTATCCTGAGGCGGAGAATGAAATTTGTATCGAACGTGCATTTTTAAAGTATTTTAATCTGCCGCAGGAGGAGGGAACGCCAGTTTCTTTGGATTTGGGAGACGGAGAGCGGACGTTTGTTGTTTCCGGCATTTTGGAGGCAGAGAACGACAGCCGTTACTTTGAGGCATATATTTCGGAGGCGCTTGCCGTGGCAATGGGCGGTGAAAACCCGTTTACAATCCGTTTTCGCTTCGCGGGCAGCGATGTGGAGTCGCCCGAGGAGCTGCGTGCGGAGATTGCGGCGTTTTACGAGGAGATGGGTATTCCGGAAGAAACGGTATTTTACAGTTCTAATTATTTTGAATTAAATGAGATGTATCTAGGCAGCAATTTTTATGTATACGGGATTGCGCTGTTGATTGCCGTGGTTTGTGCGATTGTGATTTACAATATTTTCTATATTTCCGTGATGGGAAAACTGCGCGAGTACGGGCGGCTGAAGGGGATTGGGACGACACCGCGCCAGCTAAGGCGTGTGGTGCGGCGCGAGCGGCGTGCCCTGATGTGGATTAGTATTCCGTCGGGGATTGCGGCTGCCATGCTGATTGCGTTTGTGACGGCGCGCGCTTACTGGAGATGGGAAAAAAATCTGCCGTATATAGTGTTTATCGTGCTGCTGACAATCGCAATGGTGGCTGTCGCAACGAGAAAGCCGCTGCAGCTTGCAGGGCAGGTTTCGGCGATTGAGGCGGTGCGCAGCAATGCGTATCAGGCATTGTCGGGTGTTTCGCGCAAGCTACACCGTCCGCTGTCGATTTTCCGCCTTGCGGGCATGAACTTTACGCGAAATCGCAGGAAAACCGCGATAACGCTTGTTTCGCTTGGACTCACAGGGATTTTAACGGCGTGCATTGCGTCCTATGCGGGCTCTGTGGACGCGCGGGAGTTTGCGCGCAGCGCGTTTGGTGACGGCGGGAGTTATATTGTGGAATTGGAGAGCAACAAAACGATGTATGAGGCACAGCTTGCAGGGCTTTTGAATGCCGAGACGCAGGCGCGGCTGCTTGCGCTGCCCGATGTGGAGTTTCTGACGGTATGGAGTGGGACGCTCTGTATGGTGGAGGAGTCGCCGCGGACGGACGCCCTTTTTGACCTTGGCGGGTTTACGAAGGAACAGATGGCGGCGCTTTCGGAGAAGAATCTTTTGCTGGAGGGGACTGCGGATTATGATACGCTTGCGGCGCAAAACGGCATTTTGGTGACGCGTGACAGCGATAATCTGCTGAAAAAACTGTATCATTTGGATTTGTCCGTGGGGGACAGCGTGACAGTGAAAAGCAATGCGGGGATTGCCAAACGTATACCGTGATGGGAATTGTGGATTTTGTAAAGGGCGCTTCGTACAATGCGTTTGTGCTTCCCGAGGAGGAGCTGCATGTGCTTTATCCGGAGGCTGCGGATTTTACGGTGTGTATCAATATCCATACGGTGCAGACCTCTGATGCGCAGCGACAGCAATTGTATGCGGCTTTGGACGACCCGCGCGTGTCCATTGCGTCTTTGGAGGATTTGGTTTTGAGCACCGAGATGAATCTGCGGCAGATGATGCTGATGCTGTACGGAATGGACGCGTTTATCGCGCTGTTTGCATTGGTGAATTTTATCAACACGATGATGACCAATCTATTGACGCGCCAGCAGGAGTTTGGGATTTTCCAGTCGGTCGGCATGACGAACCGGCAGCTTTCCCGTATGATTACCTGTGAGTGCCTTTGGTATGTGGGCGTGACGCTTTTAATTACGCTGACGCTTGGTACGGCGTGCGGTGCGGCGACGGTACGGGCGTTCCATCAGGTGGGGCTGTTTGGCAGTATGACGTATCATTTTCCGGCGGCTGCGCTGCTTGTTTTTGCCGCTGCTTTATTGGCAGTGCACGGCGCGTT
Source organism: uncultured Lachnospiraceae bacterium (assembly GCA_947175775.1). GTDB lineage: Bacteria > Bacillota > Clostridia > Lachnospirales > Lachnospiraceae > COE1. The sequence continues at coordinate 6,033 of CAMWNY010000121.1, forward strand.
TTCGCTGTTTGCGGTGCGTTTTTTGCAAAGCCGGTCGCTTGTGGAGCGGATTAAGGCATAACAGAATGTTATGGAATAGGGAATTGATGAAAACGGAGGTTTTTTATGCGGGATATGACGGTCGGTCCGGCGCAGGGGCATTTGTGGCGGTATGCGCTTCCGATTTTGCTTGGCAATTGGCTGCAGCTTACCTACAACGCGGTGGATTCGATGATTGCGGGGCGTTTTATCGGTAAGGAGGCGCTTGCGGCGGAGGGGATTGCCGCGCCCGTGATGAACTTGGTGATTTTGGCGGTCAGCGGGCTTTGTATCGGTGCGGGCGTTTTGATGAGCGAGTATTTTGGTGCGGGGAACTGGGAAAAGCTGCGGCAGTCAATGGCGACAATGCTGATTTTTGGGGCTTTGGTAAGCGTCGGGACTGCGGCTGTCTGCGCCATGTTTTCGCCGGTTTTTCTGCGCGCGATGGACGTGCCGCCGGAAATTTTTGACATGACCGTTGTTTATCTGAAAATCACGTTTTTGGGACTTCCGTTTACCTTTTTTTACAATGCGCTGTCGGCAGGGCTAAAGAGCGTGGGCGATTCGAAGACGCCGCTAAAGTTTTTGGCATTTTCGGCGGTTTTAAATGCAGTTTTGGATTTGATATTTTTAGGCGGTTTTGGATTTGGCATTGTGTGCAGCGCGGTGACGACCGTGGCTGCGGAAGCATGCTCTGCCGTTTTGGCGGCGGGGTATCTTGTGCTCAAAACAAAGGCGCTTTGCCCGACGCGGCAGCAGTGGCGGATTGAGCGGAAAATGCTTGGGAAAATTCTTTCCTACGGAGGACCGACGGCATTGCAGCAGGCGGCGCAGCCAATCGGCAAGGTGCTCATTCAGGGACAGGTCAACGGCTTGGGCGTCACGACGATTGCGGCGTTTCAGACGGTCACGAAGGTGGATGACTTTGCATGCATTCCGGAGCAGGGGGTTGCGGCGGCAATTTCGACGTATGTAGCGCAGAATCGCGGCGCGGGGAAACCGGAGCGCATTCATAAGGGAGTTTTTGCGGGACTGCGGCTGGAAGTGGGTTATTGGATATTGATTGGCAC